>NZ_DJUD01000069.1:0-117953 GCF_002439405.1 Psychrobacter sp. UBA6291
GGTTATGTATTGGTATGGTCATCAGTAGATTATACTATATATTTTGGGTTTGGTATAAGTTTTAAAAAATAAAAGCCCGCTATATAAAATGTAGCGGGCTTTTTGTTGCGTTAATTTTTCTTGATTAGTTTTAAAATTAATAACAACACAACCGCTATCAGCTGACTCTATTAACCACTTGTAATGGCAAATGCTTCATCGCTTGACCGACAATCGACCATGGCAAACTTGGCACGCAAGCTTCGTCTACTTCCGCCTCAATCGCAGCGACGATTGCTTTGGTGCCTGTTTCTGCATCTACTTCAAACGGTAAAGGTTTGGCATTTTCATTGATTTCGGTGCGCACATAACCTGGATAAATAGTCGACACCTTAATCGGCAATTTGGTCAATAGCATATCGGCACGGATACCTTCTGCAAGATGCGCTAAACCCGCTTTACTTGCGCCGTAAGCGGTTAAATGCTTAGGCAGGCCGCGCATCGCTGACATACTAGATATCACCACCAGATGACCGCTATTTTGGGCTCGGAAAATATTCATCGCCGCTTCACATTGGGCAAGCGCTGAGATGAAGTTAATCTCGACGGTTTTGCGATTGGTATCAAAGCGCCCTTTGCCAATGCGGCGGCTATCACCGACGCCCGCATTGACCACCACGCGATCAATATAACCAAAATCCGCTGCGAACGCATCAAACACCTCGAATATCGCATCGTAATCACTGACATCCAAAACACGGTATTCAATACGAATATCAGGATACTGCGCTAATAGCTCGGTTTTTAAATTTTCTAAACGATCTGCACGGCGAGCGCAAATGGCAAGATTATAACCAAGTTTTGCAAAGAGTCTTGCCATACCCTCGCCCAATCCAGAGCTTGCGCCAGTGATTAAAATCGTTTTGCCATGCCCAACCTGCTGCTTATTTAAACCTTTAAGATAACGCGCCGGCTGAATGGCACTAAATAACTGATTTTTATGGTGGTTAGCGCTACTGGTCACTAAGTTTATTAATTTATTTTTCATAAACCATCCTGTTGGTATCCATATAAATGACGTCGATTGTCTATCATAGCGTAAATCTACAGAGTAAGTTTAGCAGTTATAGCCTAAAGCAAACACGCAAGCAACCTAAAGCAGCATAGAATTAAACTAATTTAAAGATAGTAATGAAAGCTCATGTAAGAAAGCGGCTACCTATTTACAGTAACCGCTTTATGATGTTTTTAAGTAGCTTCTTAATTATTGCTTTAAGATTTCATTTATTACTTTTTTAGCGCCAAGTCACAAAGCGTTTACCTTCAGCAAATAAATGACTGTATTCGTTCAAAGACAACAGGCGACTCCGTTCATTTTTAAGTGTCAGCGATGTCACGCCAGTGTTGACCAAGCTTTTATTGATTTGATACGCGGTCGAGCTGCCTTGTTGCAACAACTGGGCGGTAATCGCAGCGATGATACCACCTGAGGTAAATACCAACACCGTACTATCAACGCCTAACTGCAAATTGGCAACTTGTTGACGAACCTGCTCAAGCGCTTGCTTGGCACGCTCATTAAACTGTAGCCAGCTTTCGATATAATCACTGTCGTTTTCGCCCGCATGCCAACGCTGCATCGCGTCGTCAAACAACTCTGCCAGCCGTGTGACTGGCACCTCTGCTTTAGCAATCTCAGCAGCAATTCCCACACGACTAGCAAAAGCAGGATTGGATTTTATCAGTACATCTTTATGATTAAACTCATCAAATTGCGGCAGTACATAGCTATCAGGCTCATCTAGATTGATAGCAGTTACGCTTGGTTTTTCGTTACTCTCGCCAAAAGATGATTGATAACTTTGCCAAAAATGGCGCGCAGAATCTTGCTGCCTAACCAAACTACCGCTAAAAATCGCATCGATTCGGCGCTGGGTCATTGCATAATGCTGACCCAGCATTTGCGCCTGCATACTACCAAGCTCTGAGAGCTGGTCATAATCCTCTTGCCCAAATGACGCTTGACCATGACGCGCTAAAAGTATGGTTGTCATAAAAAACTGCCTTATTAATCGTACTTTTCTAAGTTTTTTAGATTGAATCAACGGCTATAAATTTGTGCATTTACTATGCGTTTAAAGCGCTTATTCTTTAGCTTTAGAATGACTTTGTCCAAAATAGCTTTTTGGTAAAATGCCCTTGATAACCGTTTGAATCGGACTTGGCAGTTGCTCGATCATCGACGCATCGACGCCCATATCTTGCAGATGCGGTTGCACGTGGCTTATAAATAAAGCCTCACCTTCATACTGAGCAATCAGCTTGAGACATTTAGCATGTAAGACATGGACGATAATCCAAAAGTTCTTAAAAGCTGGATTGCTGGTTTGTTTATTATAATAACGATAATAAATCTGCTGCACGATACTGGCTAGGCGAAATAGTCCAAACACTTCATAAAACGTCCAGTTGTCTATCTTAAGGCCCGTCTTTTCAAGATAATAGGTTACCACTTCATCACGGGTCATCATGCCTTTTAAATGCGTTGGCTGACGGCGAGATTGCTGCATGATGATGTTGTCATCTTCTTCAATCCAATACGCTAACGCGCTGCCTAAATCCATCAAAGGGTCGCCTAAGGTAGCCATTTCCCAATCGAGCACACCGATGACCTTGGTCGGATCATCAGCCGCCAAAATCACATTATCAAAGCGCCAATCATTATGGATAACACAAGTTTTACTATCGGCAGGTGTGTGCTTGCCAAGCCATTGTCTTACCAAGGCAAAGCTTGGCACATTGGGCGTTTTGGCTTTGACATAACGCTTATCCCAGCCCGTCACTTGGCGCTCACAATACCCTTCGCCGCGACCAAGATTTACCAAATCAGGGTGCTTGGTATAATCGACTTCATGCAACTCAATCAAAGCATCGATGACATTGGTACATAACTCGCGTGTTTGCGCTTCGTTTAAATCAACGCCTTTTGGCAAGTTAGCCCGCGGAATGATACCTTCCATTCGCTCCATGACATAAAAATCTGCGCCAATAACGTCTTCATCAGTACAGAGCGCGACCATTTTCGGTACATACGGATAAGCGTCCTTTAAAGCTTTTTGCACGGTATATTCGCGCACCATATCATGTGCCGATTTGGCCTTGGTGCCTTTTGGCGGACGGCGTAAGATCAAATCTTGGCTGTCACCTTCGCCTTCATATTGCAGCCGGTAAGTCCAGTTTGAAGCGCCACCTGAGAACTGGGTAACGGTCGGCTCGCCTTTTATATCAACGCCTTGCTCGCGTAGCCAGTTGCTGACCGCTTTGGCGTCAAGCTCTTCGCCCTCGCGCACTTCGCCGCCTTTATCTAGGACTTTATTAACGGTTTGATTGTCAGCATCAGTATGGTTGGCATGATGTTCAGTTGCCATAAGACATTCCTTATCGTGTGGTCGTTTGTTTTTTACCAGTTACTTGTTGTTTATAAAAGCTTAAGAGTTAAAAATTCACTATCAAATCATTGATAGTGAATTTTTGGTCATATAATTTAAATGACAATGTAGCCGACTTTTTAAGATTTAGCAGGTTTAGACGAGCGGCTAAAACCTTGACGTTTTAATTCTAATTTGGCAATCATGGTTTTATGCACTTCATCAGGACCATCGGCTAAACGTAGTGCGCGAGCTTGGGCAAAGAAAGCAGGCAACATCGTATCTTGACAAACACCCATGCCACCGTGAATTTGAATCGCCATATCAACCACTTCTTGCAAGACAGTCGGCGCAACCACTTTAATGGCAGAGATTTCACTTAGGGCCGCTTTGGTCCCCTTCGCGTCCATTTTTTGCGCCGCGTATAGTGTCAATAAACGCGCTTGATCAATTTTGATACGGGCGTCAGCAATACGCTCAAAGTTACCCCCTAATTGCAGTAGTGGCTTACCAAACGCGGTACGCTGCATACCACGCTTAACCGCGAGCTCAAGAGACTTCTCAGCAGCACCAATACAGCGCATGCAATGGTGAATACGACCCGGTCCTAAGCGACCTTGCGCAATCTCAAAGCCCATACCAGGCCCACCGATAAAGTTATCAGATGGCACACGTACATTGTTAAAGCTGACTTCGCCATGACCGTGCGGTGCATCGTAATCACCAAATACCTTTAACATACGCTCGATGTTAACGCCTGCGGTTTTTGCTGGCACCAAGACCATCGAATGCTGATGGTGACGGTCTTTATTCTCATCAGGAGTATACGCCATGACAATCAAAACATCGACCGCAGGGTCACCAAGACCCGATGACCACCACTTGCTACCATTGATCACAATCTCATCGCCATCGACGACAGCAGTCGCTTGCATATTGGTTGCATCACTTGACGCCACATCAGGCTCAGTCATACAAAATACCGAACGCGTTTTACCTTCTAATATCGGCGTCAGCCACTTGTCTTGCTGCTCCTGTGAGCCATAACGCCATAACAGCTCCATATTACCGCTATCAGGGGCATTACAGTTAAAGACATAAGGCGCGAGCAAACTGCGACCGGTGAGCTCGGCAATCGGTGCATAATCAGTAACCGACAGCCCAGCGCCAAGCTTATCATCAGGTAAAAATAAATTCCATAAACCCGCTTCACGCGCTTGTTTACGTAGGCTCTCGTACTTTTCTGGCCAGCGCCAATTTTTCCAATTACCATCTGGATTTTGCGCATGGCAATCCGCCCAAAACTGTGCTTCTATTGGTTCGATTTGGGTTTCGATAAATTCTTTGACTTTGGTATGCATGGCTTGACCATGTTCGCTGGCGGTAAACATTAATGTGTCGGTAGACATAGTTGACATCCTTTTCTTTACTGATGATTAATGGCTCATAAAATTCACATCAAGATTCTATATATCAATAATTTATATATCGAGATTTCATAAAAAGATTAATGAGACTTTATAGTGTACGTGCGTATACTCTGTTTTATCTGCCCCATTTATAACACAGCATTTGCGATTAAACAGCAAAAAAGGCGCGACCCGCTAGGACACGCCTTTTACAAAATGCAAACAATGCACGATTCGCTGTTGAAATACTAGAACGCTAGCTATCAATTAACCTAATGATATTTAAACTTATTTTAGGATATTTAAGCGAGTGTCTAAATCAAAACGTGCCAATGCATCTGGTAACTTATCAATCGCCATGCTGAGTGTTGCTTCTGCGGCTTGTGATAAACCCAATTTTTCGGCAAGCGTTGGCTTTTGACGTGAATGCAGCGCGTACACTTCATTATTTTCCATACGCTCTAAAATATAACTGTCAGAGGTTTGCAAGCTATCAATTAAGTTAAGTTTCAATGCATCTTCTCCATACCAATGCTCACCAGTGGCGACTTTCGCAACATCCAGTGTTGGACGATAGGTATTAACGAAGTGCTTAAATAACTCGTGCGTCTGCTCCAGCTCTTCTTGGTATTTGGCGCGGTCTTCGGCGTCATTTTCACCAAACACGGTCACGGTGCGCTTATAGTCGCCTGCGGTGAACATCTCGTAATCGACGTCGTGATTTTTGAGCCATTTATGGAAGTTTGGTAATTGCGAGACCACACCGATTGAACCAATTATCGCAAAGGGTGCGGCAACGATATTGTCGGCGACACAAGCCATCATATAACCGCCACTGGCCGCGACTTTATCGACACAGACGGTGAGTTTTAGACCCGCGTCTTTTAAACGTGCTAATTGTGCCGCTGCCAAACCATAGCCATGAACCAAACCGCCTCCTGATTCTAAGCGTACGACGACTTCATCGCCTTTATTGGCAGTACTGATGAGCGTGCTGATTTCTTCGCGTAAATGCTTCACCGCCGTGGCTTTGATATCGCCATCAAAATCAAGCACAAAAACTTGCTGCTTCTCATCGCTATTATTCTTTTTGTTTTTACTCTTATTTTTTACTTTTAATGCTTGCTTGGCTTTTTTCGCCATGGTTTTTTTAAGTTGTTTAAGCGCCGCTTTTCCTTGCGTCGCCTCCATCAGATCTTCACGACGTTGCTCTTGGCTTTTATTGAGATGGATAACTCTTAGCTCAACAGGATTTTTAGAAGGATGAAAAAGCATGAGCAGGATTCCTTGATAGTTGAAATAAATAATTTTAATAAATAATTGAAGGGGTTTTAATACGGTTTAATAAGTTAGCTTGATATGCGCACAGTGACTAGTATTTTCAAGCAAAATGATAATATTTAACCCAAGACAAATACTACTGCATAAATACCACCTCTACTGATACGTCCCTACCCTTCGTTTGAACACTACTGATTGGACGCCACAGGTTGTATAACAAAGGCAGATTAGGCATAATATGCGTTTACACCAAATTTTCTGCAGCCAACGTGATGACCATTTGTCTTATATCGCGTTATTCGTGCTTTTTTAGCTAAATGCTCAAAGGCACGGCGCTTATATTACACGCTAGCGGCTGCATTATTGTATTTCGAATTGGGCTGACAACTGGATAATTATATTATGACGCAAAGCACTATGACGCATAGCGAATACCGAGACGAATATTGCGGCGCTGTAACCGAAAGCTTACTTGAGCAAACCATTAGCATCGTAGGCTGGGTACATCGTCGTCGCGATCACGGTGGTGTGATTTTCTTAGACATGCGTGACCGCGCAGGCATCTTACAAGTTGTCGTTGACCCTGACACCCCAGAAGCGTTCGCGACTGCTGATGCGGTACGTCCTGAATATGTTTTAAAAATTACCGGTCGCGTTCGCCGTCGTTACGAAGGCACTGAAAACGCTAATATGACCAGTGGTCAGATTGAGCTATTGGGTAAAGAGATTGAAGTATTGGCAAAATCTGAAACCCCGCCTTTCCCATTAAATGATGAGAAAACCACGGTATCAGAAGATCTGCGTTTAAAATATCGCTACCTTGATATGCGTCGTCCGCAAATGCAAGAGCGTATGGTTTTCCGTGCTAAAGCCACCTCAACGATTCGTCGTTATTTAGACGACCATGGTTTCTTAGACGTTGAAACCCCTATCTTGACTCGTGCCACACCAGAAGGCGCACGTGATTATCTAGTGCCTTCACGCACCCGTCCGGGTAACTTCTTTGCCCTGCCGCAGTCACCACAGCTATTTAAACAGTTGTTAATGGTGTCAGGATTTGATCGTTATTATCAAATCGCTAAGTGTTTCCGTGACGAAGACTTACGTGCTGACCGTCAGCCTGAATTCACCCAAGTCGATATTGAGACTTCTTTCTTAAATGAAGAAGAAATCATGAATATCAACGAAGGTTTGATTAAGCATCTATTTAAAACCATGATGGATGTGGAGTTTGAAGATTTCCCACGTATGACTTACGCGGAAGCCATGCGCGACTATGCCTCAGACAAGCCTGACCTACGTATTCCATTAAAATTGGTCGACGTTGCTGATTTAATGAAAGACGTTGATTTTAAAGTCTTTGCCGGTCCTGCCAACGACCCTAAAGGCCGCGTTGCTGCTCTACGTATTCCTGGCGGCGCGTCGCTCAGTCGTAAGCAAATCGATGCTTATACCAAGTTTGTGAGCATCTATGGTGCGCGTGGTTTGGCTTATATTAAAGTCAACGACGCCAATAACATCAACAACGGCGTGGATAAAGAATCTGGTCTACAGTCGCCTATCATTAAAAACATGACCGATGACATCCTAGCGAGCTTGATTGAGCGTACGGGTGCCGAGAGTAATGATATTATCTTCTTCGGTGCTGATAAAGCCAGTGTCGTCAACGATGCCATCGGCGCACTACGTCAAAAAATTGGTCTAGACTTAGAGATGCTGACCTGTGAATGGGCGCCTCTTTGGGTGACTGACTTCCCAATGTTTGAAGAAACGGATGATGGCCGATGGACGTCAATGCACCATCCGTTTACTAAGCCAAAAGGCTCTGTTGAAGAATTAAAAACCAATCCTGAATCAGCGCTTTCTATCGCTTATGATATGGTGTTAAATGGTACTGAAATCGGCGGTGGTAGCTTACGTATCAATACCCTTGAGATGCAAAAAGCGGTATTTGAAGCGCTAGGTATCGATGAGGCTGAGGCCGAAGAGAAATTTAGCTTCTTACTTGATGCTCTAAAATTCGGTGCGCCTCCGCATGGTGGTTTAGCATTTGGTTTGGATCGCCTCATTATGCTAATGGTCGGCGCAAGCTCTATCCGTGACGTGATCGCCTTCCCTAAAACCAAAACTGCTGAAGACCCATTGACGCAAGCGCCTGCTCCGGTAGATAGCAAACAGCTACGTGAACTTGGTATCCGTGTACGCGAAAAGGCCCAGCCTGATACCAATAAACCTGCACAATAATTGGTTTAGTCATGCGCAGATATTGTTTGCATTACCCGTTATGCGATTCATCACTGTGTGAATGGTCATGAATCCGTACCATCTCTTCAAATTCGTGCCGCTGTCTGTTTTACAGATGCTGGCACGTTTTGTTGCCTGGGTAATATTACGCCTACCAAATGCTAGTATCATGCGCACTGTGCGTATCAATATGGCGCTGATTGCGCCGTCGTTATCTGCTCATCAAAAACGCGCATTAACCAAAGACATTATTTATCATCAGTGTTTAACCAGTATCGAATCTATCAAAAGCTGGGCGATGCCACCGCAGTGGAGCATTGCCCAGATTCGTGACGTTCATAATAAAGAGTATTTATTAGAAGGGCTTGCCAATCCCAATGGTATGCTAGCGATTGTCCCACATCTCGGTACGTGGGAGATGATGAACGCGTGGCTTAATCAGTTTGGCGCGCCAACGATTATGTATAAGCCTGTTAAAGGTGAGCTGACTAACGATTTTGTCTTGCAAGGTCGCTCGCGTCTTAATGCCACACTGGTTCCGACCGATGGTAGTGGCGTCAAAGCGGTTTTTAAAACCTTAAAACAAGGCGGTTTTAGCATCGTGTTGCCTGATCACGTTCCTGAACCTTCAGGTGGCGTAATTGTGCCCTTTTTTGGTATTGAAACTTTAACCAGCACATTGGCGTCAAAACTGGCAAGCAAAACCAAGTGTGCCTTGGTTGGCTTATCCTGCATACGCCGTGACGACAGGCAGGGTTTTGATATTTATTGTTATAAATTAGACGATCCAGCGCTCTATGATCGTAATACCGAAACTGCTGCTCATGCGCTCAATATTGCCATGCAGCATATGATTGAAGCTCATTACAGTCATTATATGTGGGGTTATCGCCGTTTTAAACAAATCCCTTTATTAGACAACCCTTATAGGGCTGACGAAAAAGCTTTGGCTGATTTTATCAACGGTAATATCCAAAAACATGCCTTACATGATAATAAGCAAATGTCGAATAATTCTGAATTTTAATTCTAATAAGCAACATTCGTACAATCAGTTAAGCATCTAGAAATATCGTCAATGATAGCTATGCTAATATGAGCAAGCGGTTATTTATTAGGATATTTTTTGGCTGACTAATGACTGAACAAACCTTCCTTGACTTTAATATGAGTACATTATGGCGACTGACGTAACCAGCCTTTCATCGACCGAGCAACTACAAACCGATCCTAGCACTGCCGAGCAGCGTTATATTATTTGTATGAAATGGGGTGATAAATATGGTCCTGAATACGTCAACCGTCTTTATAATATGGTCAGTCGTCATTTGACCTTAGATTTTCAAATGGTTTGCCTAACCGATGATAGTACTGGCATCGACCCTGCAGTTGCTTGTTATCCCATTCCAGAAATGGATTTACCAGCAGGCCCTGAACGTGGCTGGAAAAAATTGACCACTTTTAAGCCAGAGTTATATGATTTAAAAGGTGTCGCCTTATTCTTAGACATCGATATTGTTATCGTCGATAACATTGATGCTTTTTTCACTTATAAAGCTGAGTATGAAGACAGCGTGGTCATTATTCGTGACTGGAAAAAGCCCTGGCGCATGATTGGCAATAGCTCGGTTTATCGCTTTAATATCGGTATGGGTACCTATCCTGATTTGCTCGCAAACTTTGAGCGCAACTTTGAAACCATTCGTACGCAGGTTCGTCATGAGCAAGCGTATTTATCTAATTATTTACGTGAGCATCACCATTTAGAGTACTGGGATAAAAACTGGTGTGTCAGTTTTAAATATCAGTGTATGGCGCCTACTCCGTTGAATTTTGTACGTGCACCGACGTTACCTGAAGGCGCAAAAATTGTTATCTTTCATGGTGAGATTAATCCACCAGACGCCATCAAAGGTGGCGGCGGTAAATGGTATCGTCATGTGAAGCCTAGCCCTTGGTTGCAAGAGTATTGGGTGTAACTAAGTTATAGAAACATCTGGAACTCAACATGGAATTACCTCCTAGCGCCACTTTTAATATTGACAATCAGAGTGTTGGTATTTCTGCTTTTGATGCAAGAGAAGCTGAGCAAAACCTTCACCAGCAAGCAGTCAATATCATTGCTTCTGGGCCATCGATTGCAGATTTAGCATTTGCGAACTTAGTAGATACGGCAACTATTTTTGTGAATGGCAGTATTAGCCTAATGGCTCAATACAATTTTACCAATGTTGTCGGTTATGTCGTTAGTGATGCGCGCTTCGTCAAACATCAACCAGATATTTTAAACAAGTACTACACAGGCCAGCCTTTGTATGCAACTCTAGCAGTGTTTGAGGCATTAGCAATCTCACACCCCAGCATGATAAGCAAATACCATAATGCAATGCGTATTATCTATCCTGCCGATCGAGCTTGGAGCGTAAAAACAAATAAGTCTTGGTTTGGTAGACTTTTAACAAAAACACTCTCACATAATAAAAAGATACCGCTAGCATTATTGGCCAATCAACCTAACTTTGTTATAGATACGCAGCATCAGCCTGCGCCTATCGGCCTATCTTTAGATATGACATATGGGTTTATAGAGGCAGGAACAGTAGCTTACGTCGCCGCCCAGTTGGCTTATTCACGTCATGCTGGCACGATTCACTTATATGGGATTGATTTATTGAATAATAACCAACCTCGATTTTATGAGAGTAAAGGCGATAGCGCGCCTTGTAAATTAGATAAGGCAATCACTGATCGGATTGTGCCGTCTTTTAACCTGCTAGGTAAGATTTATAAAGAAAATAACGTGCCTGTTGTAAATCATTCACCAGTCTCTCAGGGTCTATTTAGTGCACTAGATTAATTGCTATTTTTTAAATGAATTAGTAGATAAAAATTTTTGGTCAGATACACGCTTCAATCAATATATAAACATTTACGAATAGGGTTTGTATTAAATGACAGCACCGAGTGGATGGCGAAGAAAAGCGATTTTACTGTTTAAAAGTGAAAAACAATTAAATGCGGGAAAAATCGTCAAAACCTTTATGAATAAAAGCCTTGATGAGATGAAAGCCTCTCTAATCACAGATGCTATGTGCGATGCTTCAGCCTTAACGCATAAACCGCGAACCAATGATTTAACTGCTCATTTGGAGAATTTAAAACATCAGTTTATCGGGCAGTCAGAGCTTTGTTTTTATCATGCCACACTCGTAGTATTACTACGTCGCAATTATAAGCCCAAAGAAATTTTTTCTGAGTTTGAGCAGTTATGGAATACAGAAACAGACTATCTGTTAGAGCATTTGTCTTTACGCTGGGTTGTTTCTGCCTGTGACACCTTTGTTGATCATTCAACCGATAGCATCAGGGCTGCTATTTTGATGAACATCACTACGCTTGTGAATACTTTAAGAATTTATGAAACTAAACAGTTTTTGCTACAACCTGCTAATTCTGAATCTTTGCCCCTGCTCGACGACAATATTGAGGCATTTTATCGGAATGACATTCCTTTATACGACGGCTTGACTTATTTTCGTATTGGCTCTGATGATACTTTAAAAAACATGCGTAAGCGTTATGAGAGTTTTTATGGGTCCGATAAGCTAGCGACGACAATGCTATTATCCGTTTTTGACAAGCTTCAAAAAAACAACAGTGCTTTTTCTACTATGCGCTCTTTACATAAAAGTAAAAACTCTGAGTGGTGGTTAGATTAAAATCAGTTACTAATACTACTGGATATATTTGAAATACTTATCTAATATAGCGCCAGAAAATCTCACCATTCGTGTTTTATTATTAAATTTACAGAGCTTTCCATGACTTCAGCTTCAACTCCATTATTCTTTGAAAAAATCAGTGCACCGGATAGCTTTATCGTATGTTGTTTTTATACCGACAGTTATCGCAGTCATGCTTTAAATCTAAAGCAATCGCTCGATGAATTTAACCTCAATTACTACTTTAAAGAAGTGGAAGATGCGGGTTACTGGGAGGCAAATACTCGTATCAAACCACACTTCATTTTAGAATGTCTAAAAAAATTCCCTAATAAAAATATTTTATATTTAGATGCCGATGCACTGGTCAAAAAACCTTTAGATTATTTTAATACTATTGATGCTGATGTCGCATTTTATAAGACTAAAGGACTGCCGGGCATGTCGCACGACTATCTGGCTAGTACTATGTTTTTTAGCAATACTGCCAATACTATGGCTTTAGTAGAACAATGGATAACCGAACAAGTAGACGGCAAACAAACTCAAGTAGATCAAGACAGTTTGGATGTCGCTATGGAGAAGCTTGGCGACACCTTAACCGTAGAAGCACTCAATCCCGGTTATATAAAAATATTCGATAAAGACTATGATGGTGATATTTATATTGAGCAATATCAGGCCAGCCGTGGTCATACCAAGCTTAAGCGGCAAAAAATACGACAGCGTAATAGATTTATAGGCGGTATCGTATTGTTAATTGTTATAGCTATCGGTATTTTATTAAATAAATAACTATTGTCTAGAGTATATCCTAATTTTGAAAATACCAGAAAAGGTTGGGTAAGTTTTTTTGAGTTAAGAGCTTACCCTAAACACGGTTAAATACTCATTACTTAGCCTATGTTTGTTTAGCAAAGCTTTCTGCAAACGCTAAATATTTTCTAGCGATGGGAATAGGTAGAAGTGCTTCATTAAAAGGAGCAGAGAATTGTTGTGAGTCTTTCATAGCTTGGTTTAACTTCTCACTGATAAGGGTGATATCATCTGTTGGCATCAAATTCTTTTTTGGTAGTAACTCTTTGGGTCCAGATTGACAATCGGTACTAACTACAGGTGTAGATAACGCTAGAGATTCTGCAATAACTAAAGCGAACCCTTCCCAATTAGAGGTTAATACTTTAAATCTAGCATGTTTAATATAAGGAAATACATTTTCACAAAACCCGAGAAGAACAACTTTATCTGACAAATCGAGATCTATAATTAATTGTTCTATTTCACCTTTAAGCTTACCTTGACCCGCTAATAACAATGGCAAAGACTGATCTGTCTGCGCATAAGCTTTTAATAGAATATCGTGGCGCTTTGCTTCCTTAAAGCTACCAACGTGAATGATATAGTCTTGATACTCTGGAATAAAAGCTTCAGCTAAATTCTGAATACCATCTCTATCAATTGGGTTATGAATAGCAGTTACTGGGTTACTCTCACCAAAATATCTTACAAAATCTTCTTTAACACCCTCGCTTACACACACGCAAGGATGTTTTGAATATCTATCTCTTAGTGTTAACTTCAAATTATCACTATCTGTTTCATTAAACTTATAATATAACGATAACGTATTATGGATAACATAAATAATATTTGGCAGCTTACTATAACAAAAAATACTGTCTGAACGCTCCAGATTAGATAAAAGCAAAGTAGGCTGACCAATATTCTTAAGAATATAGTTGTCTACTTTTTTGGCAATAACTGAATAGCGTATCTTACCTTTTGGTAACCAACGATAACGCTCGTAGTCTATTAAATGATAAGTTAAGTTTTCATCTAACGTAAACTCTACTTTAGCATTAAATCGCAATACATGAACATCAAAGCCTAATTGATGAAAAGCTGCCCCTATTGTTAAAACAAATCGCTCGGCACCCGCGCCTTGTAGAGAGTTGATAGATAGGACAATCTTATCTTTTTGTGACGCCATAGCACGCATCAAGTATCCTCAATCGTTTTTTATAAAGTTGCATGCTACCTGTATTTCAATATTATTGACAGTTTATAAGTTAAATAAACGCGAAAAAAATGACTTACCATCTTTTCGACGGGTTATTTTATTACCCTTATAACGCTTATGTGTTTTTTTCGGAAAATGACCAAACGGCGAGACGCGGTAATCATCTAGTTTATATCCAGCAGCAAGTGCTTCATTATAATAACTATCAAATAATTCACTAAGCTCAGTTCTTGGATGTGGCATTATTTTACCATCGAACCAATGTTTAAACCCCTCTTCCTCGACTCTTGCAAGCGCGTATTTATGACTAAACTGCGTGCCCATGTCTGAATAATGTAATATCTTAATCTGTTCTAATGCCAAGTCTTCACCATCGATACAATTATAGCTATCTTCATAAGGTTCAACGAGTTGAGGGTTAAACTTAATTAGATCCATCATTTTTTGATGACTATCAACATCTTGTCTAAGCTGCTCAATTGGCAGTATCTTGCTTTTCGCTTTGGTACAATCCCATAGGCAGGTACATAACCTCGTCATATCAGCATTCGTTTTCGCAGCTACGATAGCTTGGCCTTCAATAGGATGTTGCCATAGTTGAGCCAAGTCGCTCAAGATGACCACATCAGCGTCCATATAAATTGCTCTGCCAGAATAGTTACAATATTCTGGAATTGCCCAACGGAATCCTGAAAAAGGGGTTGCCCACTTAGCCGTATTCCAACCTTCTCCTATTTCAGGGTTAGAATACCAATAACTATCTGGATTGCGTGATAGCTGCATCCATATGATTTCAACTGGCGATTTGGTATGTTTATGAATACTATACTCTAGAACCATCATTTGCTCTAAATCACAGTTATTAGGATCGCATCCTACAAAAACTTTGATAATCTCATCACTCATAATTAAATCCTAATAATCAAGTACAATAAAAATTATTATATGTTAATGGTTTTTAGTAACTAAGAATTCATAATACGACAGATAAAAATCGTGCCCGACTATGCCTATCTATCAATTGTCTCTATAATACGGAAAAACTTATAGACCAGACTTACTTTAAGTTGATTGTATATTATAAGGCTCGTATTATGACACCTACTGAACAATCGTCCTCTTATGCTCAGCCTATAAATAATGGCATGGATACTAACTCTAAACAACAACCTATAGAATCTAAATCTTGGCGCTGGTTTGGGCTATTTTTAATGGCTTATTTTCTAATTTGGTCTATCACTCCAAGCTTTCTAGCCAGCAGTGTACCCTTCGATGTTAGCGAGGGTATAAATTGGGGCAGCGAATGGCAATGGGGCTATTATAAACATCCCCCATTATCGTCATGGATATTATACAGCTTTTATCAATTGTTTGGTCATGTTGGCCCTTATTTACTCAGCCAATTATCTGTCTTACTGACCTTAGTCCTAATTTATCAGTTAGGTAAGAAGATTTGGTCACCAACCACCGCTCTAATTGGTAGCGCGTTAACTTTAGCGGTTCTGTACTACACTTACCCTAGCCTTGAGTTTAATCACAACGTCGCTCAGTTTCCCATTTGGGCAGGATTGTACTTAGCGTTTTATCAATCTTTGACTCAAAACCGTCTCAGAGATTGGATATTACTGGGTGTGCTCGGTGGACTTGGCATGCTAACCAAGTACACCGTGATATTTTTACTGATACCAATGGCATTGTATTTAATGCTGCCAAGACAGTGGCCATTATTAAAACAACCAAAACCGTGGATAGCGGCTTTTGTTATGTTGGCCATCTTCGCACCGCATTTATATTGGTTAGCAACGCACGATTGGTTGCCACTTAGTTATGCCAGTGGACGCTCGCAAGAGGTTGCTGCCGGGGCGTATAACATCAAGCGGCATTTTAGCTGGATAGGATTTATCATTGCTCAGCTTGTTGCTCATATTCCGCTACTCATTATGCTTGCTGTTAATCGCAAGCGTTTATTAAAAACTCATGATTACAAGCACAGCTTACCGCAGAACGCAGCATTACTTTGGTATATGTGGTTATCACCAATCGCGGTATTGGTTGTTTTAAGCTTAGTATTTGGGGTGGGCTTACGTGATATGTGGGGTATGCCAATGTGGGCACTGTCAGGGTTGCTTGCTGCCTCCTTGATAGCACCTGCCACTCAATTATTAACTGCCATCAAGCTACGAAAAGCTCTGACTATTTGGTTGTCCCTTGTCACCGTACTAATGGTAGTATATGTGGGCTTTGGCGACAAGATTCGTCATAAACCTTCTCGTATGCAGTGGCCGGAGCAGGCATTGGCAGTTCAAGCACAGACTACTTGGCAATCATTGAGTAGCTGTACACTTGATAGCGTTTCAGGTGATCGCTGGCTTGGCGCATTAGTGGCGATGAATAGCGGCTTTCCCTCACAAATGATATCCGGTCCTGCAAGCCACTCGCCCTGGATGAACACCCAGCGCCTACAAGAAAATGGCACGTTAGTCATGTGGCAAGAGGGCGAAGAAGATATCGTCCTACCGTTGCTTGATGATGTTGATGCTATTGCCACTACTGAAGTAGAGAATAGCCATAACAACGCTAATCCCTTAATTAAGCAGCAGGGTCAATGGCAGATTGATTGGCGTGACGGTAAGATAGAAAAGCCGTTATTGATAAACTGGGTAGCTTATGTCCCAAGTCGCTGCTTTCAGCATTCTAAATAAAACTTTGCCTATCAGCATTTACTTATCAGCGGCTGGTAAATAGCCATTTATATGAATAAAATAATTGAGTGTTTATGCTAGATCAGTTGTCACAATCTCGCCCTTATTTGTCGATTATTATGCCTGCGTATAATGATGCGGAAGCCTTACAAGTGTTTTTGCCAGAGGTCTTTGCCTTTACGCAGACACTACGCGCGCCAGTAGAGATAGCATCGGCCGAGCAAAATCTAAGGAGCTCAACAGCAAGAATAGCAAGCTGTGAGATTATTATTGTTGATGATGGTAGCCGCGATAACTTAGTCGAGGTAGTCACACAGTTAATGCCTACTCGTCCAACAAATACAGAATTAGAGCTCATACGTTTATCGCGTAATTTTGGTAAAGAGCCTGCGCTCAGTGCTGGTCTAGCAGCTGCGCGAGGCGAGATGGTTGCTATGATTGACGCCGATGGACAGCATCCCTTAGCAGTATTAGCACAAATGCTAACGATGATTGAGCAATCGGATATTGATATGGTCGCGGGTATTCAAGCCAATCGCCCGCATGAAAGCCGGCTTGCAAAAACTTTAAAAGGCAGTTTTTATCATTTTATCCAGGACAGTCAGCGTTATGAGATTCGTCCTAATGCCGGTGATTTTCGGGTGATGAATCGCAAGGTGCTAAATGCTTTACGCTCATTACCCGAGCGCCAACGCTTTATGAAAGGTTTGTATGCTTGGGTTGGTTTTAATACGGTCTATTTGCCCTTTACCGCTGCCAATCGCGATACTGGTGAAAGTAAATTTAACTATGGCAGTTTGTTTGAGTTGGCACTTGTAGGTATTACCTCCTTTTCTCAGCGACCACTGCGGCTGATTTCACGCATAGGTTTTGCAGTCTCTGCATTGGCTTTTTTATACGGCTTATATATCGTGATAGATACCCTAATATTTGGTAGCGATGTCGCAGGCTGGGCAACGGTTGCCGCAGGAATTATGTTTTCTACTGGTATACAACTGGTTTGTATTGGCGTGATTGGCGAATATGTCGGTAGACTCTATGAAGAGGTTAAGCAGCGACCACTGTATTTAATCGATGAAGTCATCAATAGCAAGTCTGCGCATACTACTCATCAATACGCTGATAATTACCTACAGGCGACGGCCAAAAGTGCAATGGACAAACCAGCTGATGAATAACACAGCAGAAACGCAATCGAATTCTATGCAAGCCCTTTGGTTTTTAGCCGTTGGTGCCAGTGCGGCTTTGGTGCATTTTTTAGTATTGGTCAGTATTGTTAATTTCACGACTGCCACGCCAGCATGGGCAAACGTAGGCGCTTTTTTAATTGCTTTTGTGGTCAGCTTTTTCGGGCATTTTTATTTTACCTTTAAACAATCAGAGTATTCAGATAAGAGCATTCAGCACAACAATAATCATATTCATAAAAAAAGGCATCTTCCTGCTTTAGGAAAATGGTTTAGTAGTTCTGCTGCAGGATTTATTGCCAATCAAGGCTTATTCGTTTTAGGGTTACGTTGGTTTGGCGAGCAGTATTATATGCTGATATGGCTACTGGTCACGGGCGTTATTACCGTTATGACCTTTGCCTTGGGCAAGTTTTGGGCATTTAAATCATGAGCCATCCTCGTTATAAAGAGCAAGCTGCTGCGCTATCTAACCATACCCGCCCTGTGATTATTAACGTTGATGATTTAGGATTGTCGACTGCCGTCAACGATGCGGTCATTCATCTTGCTGAACTTGGACGTATTGGTGCCAGCAGCTATATGGTTGGCGGTACAATTACGGATAGCAATATCAATCGTCTGAACCAACTCAATGTCGATATTGGCTTGCATTTAGATTTGACGGGGATATTCCCATCTGCCCTACGTGGTTCATTAAAATCAATCATTATTGCAAGCTACTTGCGTCGTTTGAATCCCATGCAAGTAAGCGATGTTATTAAACAACAATTAGATGGATTTGAAGAACGCTTTAATCGTGCGCCTGTATTTATTGACGGACATCAACATATTCATCAGTTTCCTGTTATTCGTGAGAGCTTGATTAAAGAGCTAGCTAACCGCTATAGTGATGAGATAGCAAAAGACATGCTGAGCGCACGCGTTACTACACCGCTTATCAATGACGTAAAGTCTTGGATCATTTATATACTAGGTGGTTATGCTTGGCGAAAATCTTGTCAGCATCATCAAATTCTAACCAATGATAAATTTGGTGGGGTTTATGGTTTTGATGCTGATCGTCAGCAATTAGTAATGTTATGGGAAAAGTGGCTGCAAGCTGCACCGCGTCATACAGCTAACCTAACACCTACTCTGATTATGTGTCATCCTGCTGTTCCTGAAAGTGGGAGTAATAGCTGGCAGGATGAAATCAAAGCGGCTCGTGAGATTGAGTATAAGTGGTTAATCAGTGAAGAGTTTGCAGAGTTATTAGCTCAGTATGAAGTAAAATTGATGCGCTGGTCAGATATAACATCACCCTCTTGAACCTTTAATAATTAACAAAGCCATAATAAAAATGACCAATGACAAATAAAAAAGCTAAGACTTATCAAGAGTCTTAGCTTTTTTATTCATACGATCTGGTTTTAAAAATGAAATGTAGCTTTAAAAATTAATCAATAAAGCTTAACCAATCCATATACTGCTCATTACGGCCATGTACCACATCAAAGTATAAGGTTTGTAATTTCTCAGTCAATGGACCACGACCCCCATTACCGATGACACGGTCATCGTATTCACGAATAGGCGTCACTTCAGCCGCGGTACCTGTCATAAAGATTTCATCAGCTAAATAAAACTCATCACGAGTGATACGGCGCTCAACGACTTTGATACCCAAATCATCAGCGAATTGAATGATAGTACGGCGAGTGATACCGTCAAGGGCGCCGCCACCTAAATCTGGGGTATGCAGTACACCATCTTTGACTAAGAACAAGTTCTCGCCCGCGCCTTGGCAGACATAACCTTGTGGGTCCATCAAGATAGCTTCATCATAGCCATTACGCGTGACTTCTTGGTTAGCCATGATAGACACAGGATAGTTGCTTGAGGCTTTAGCTTTACACATGGTCACGTTGGTCATGTGATGGGTAAATGATGAGGTTTTTACACGGATACCGTTTTTGATACCGTCTTCACCAAGGTATGCGCCCCAATGCCAAGCAGCGACCATCGCATTGATACTATTGTCACGCGATGATAGACCCAATTTCTCGGCGCCAACCCAAATAAGTGGGCGAATATAGGCTTCTGCCAAGTTGTTTTGCTTAACCACATCTTTTTGCGCTTGCTCAAGTGCGGCTGCATCAAACGGTACATTCATTTGAAATATTTTGGCAGAACCCAATAGACGATCGGTATGGTCTTTTAAGCGAAAAATTGCGGTGCGATTGTCAGCCGTTTGGTAAGCACGTACGCCTTCAAACACCGCCATGCCGTAATGCAAGCTATGCGTAAGCACATGAACCTTGGCATCTGGCTGTTCAATCATCGTGCCATTCATCCAAAGCTTACCTTCTTGTGTTGCCATATTCATTTAATAGTCCTTATGCTAGCGCTGACGTCTAACTTTTCTTGTTGAGTGTTAATGGTTAAATAAATGTTTTAAGTAAAATTGCCTGCTGACACTGAGTGCCTATTTTCAGATGCAATTTCAAATGCAATTCTTCTATCTGCAAATTTAAGGTGCCAGTGATTATAGCACCGGCACGAGAGGCAAATACAATATTTTAGTTTATCACTGCATGGCTTTTATTCATATACCATTCGTTACAATGGCTATCAAAGCCCTACGCTTATTACATTTTACTTATAACGCCGCATCATTGTTTTATGGCAGGATTATTCAGCAGATTCTACGCCCATCAAATGCTGCCACTGCGCTTGTACCAGTGCTCGCGTCTCTGTCCATAATGACTCATCCATCAGTAACGATTGCTCAGATAGTGCCAATTGATGGGTGGCAGCGCGGATACGTAAATACGCATCGGTCAAATCTTGGCAAACTTCTACTTCCCAAATACCAAGCGCGGCGACTTCTTCAAAAATACGCACGTTATCACTCCATTTGGTCAAGCTTGGATGCTCGTGCGAATAAGCCAATACCGCAAACTGCGCGAGAAACTCAATATCGACAATGCCGCCCGCATCTTGCTTAAGGTGAAACTTGCCCGCTTGCTGCTGGTGCTGACTGGTGCCCAGATGCTTTTGCATTTTAATACGCATACTGGTGACTTCGATACGGACTTGCTCAATGGTACGCGGTAGCGCCAAAACGGTACGACGAATGTCACAAAAACGGGCGGTCACGCGTTTATCACCGCAGATAGCCCGCGCCCGTACCAATGCTTGATGCTCCCAAGACCACGCTTTCTCAAGCTGGTAGGTTTCAAACGCATGACAAGAAACCACCATCATGCCCGCATTGCCCGAGGGACGCAGGCGCATATCGACTTCATAAGCACGGCCATCACGGGTTTGGGTATTAAGATAAGTCATCAGCTTTTGTGCCAAACGGGCGGCAAACTTCATACCACTGACCGATTTTTCACCCGTGGTCATGCCCTGTTCTTTTATTTTATGCAAAAACACCAAGTCTAAATCAGATGAATAGGATAACTCAAGCCCGCCAAGCTTGCCGTAACCAATGATGGCAAAGCCGCAATCCGCTTCAGTGACCGGATCGCCATCTTGACCAATTGGGTAACCATAACGTTTGACGATTTCGGCAAAGGCGCGCTCAAGCGCCGCTTCTAACACCACAGCGGCAATATAAGTCAGTGAGTCTGACACTTTCATAATTGGTCGCTCTGCCAGCACGTCACTGGCAGCCACTGCGAGCACTTGGTTCTTTTTAAACAATCGCAGTACGCTCAGCAGTTCTTCTTCATCGTTCGGCTCTACGCGCAACAACTGCTGGCGCAAAATATCACGCAGCTCAAGCTTGTCTGGCAGATGTCGATAGCGCTGCTGTAAGAAGGTATCTAAAAGTACCGGATAATGCGCCAACTCCTTAGCAATCCAAGGGCTAGCCGACAACATCGGAATCAGCTCAACCGTGGCATTGGGGTTTTCTGCAATCATCACCAAATAAATAGAACGGCGGCAAATGGCTTCTAGCAAATTTATTAAACGCGGCAAAGCGATATTAGCAAGTTGCTGCTGCTCTTCATGGACAAGGAGCGCGTGGACAATCACAGGATACGCATCATCCAAACGCTCACGCGCTTCATCGCTCAAATTGGCGACCATTTTTGACTGCCAAAAACCTTGTAAACGCTCACGATTTTCTTCAGTTAATACCTCATTTAAGCGCGCAATCTGCTCGTTTAGATGTTCAGGCTCAAACTCATCATCGTCTTGATCGGGTATCTGCCGTTCGGTAACCATACGCTCAAACGGCACATTGACATGATAGCGGTGCTGATTAAGTGTCGCTAATAACCCTGTCCAATCATCAAAGCCAAGGGTAATGGCCAAATTATGCTGCCACTCTGGGTCATGCGGTAAGCGCTGCGTTTGCTGATCGTTAATCGCTTGAATACCGTGTTCAAGGCGCCGTAAAAAACGATAAGCAGCCTGTAGCTCTTGATAAGTAGTTTCTTCTAAATACCCAAGTTGACACAGTGCCTGCATCGCTGCCAAACAAGACTTAACCTGTAACTGCGGATGCCGACCACCATAAATCAGTTGAAAGGCTTGGACGATAAACTCAATGTCTCTGATACCACCCGCGCCAAGCTTGATATTATCTAAGTCTTCGCGCTGAGCGACTTGATTTTGAATCAGAGACTTCATCTCTCGCAAAGCTGAAAAAGCACTATAATCAACGTAATAACGAAACACAAAAGGCTTAATCAGCGCTTGTATGTCGTCAAAAAACGGCTGCTCGATGTGCCCAACCACACGCGCTTTGAGCCAAGCAAAACGTTCCCATGCCCGCCCATGCTGGGCAAAGTACTTCTGCAATGCGGATAAATGAATCGCCAAATCGCTGCCATCGCCCCACGGACGCAAACGCATATCGACCCGAAATACAAAACTATCAGCGGTATTATTATCGAGCAGCCTAATAATGCCTTGTCCAAGCCGGGTCATAAAACGCTTATTATCAATACTGCGCGTGCCTTTTGCTTTGTCACCGTCCGTTTCACCGCGCGCCTGATGGACGAAAATCAGGTCGATATCACTGGATAAATTCAGCTCATGCGCGCCAAGCTTACCCATTGCCATAATCGCCATATCATCGATTTGCACATTACCTTTGGCATTAATAAAGGTCGGTTGCCCATACTGCACAATCAGCTGCTGATAGGTATAGTCTTTGGCAAATAAAATACAGCCATCGGCAAATTCAGACAGCTCATCGGTCAGTTGCTCAAGCTCAATCATGGCCAAGGCATCTTGCCAAATCCAGCGCATCATTAGCAGCATACGCAAATGCCGCAAACCACTCATTACCTTGTCTTCATTGGCGAGCTGATAATTCTCATCCAACGTATAATCTTGAATCAAATCATCAATTTGTTGGCGCGTTAACGTGCTCTCTAGCGGATAACTGCGCAAAAACGTCTGGCAAGCGCCCGTTCGACTTTGCCAAACCTGATAAGCAAACTCGCTGGCAGTCTGTAGCACTTGTAGCTGCTCTGAGCTAGGCTGAAAGCCTGTACTACTAGGCATGGTAGATAGCATAACGACAACAACTCCTTGCAGCATAAAGCTATAAAAACCACATCAATCGCAAAAATTATTTTTACAATATTAACGCGGCTATAAACAATCTTATTTTAGGATTTTTATAGTAGCATAAATCCTCAGCCATGCTACTGACAGCACTTTACTGATTAAGAACTGACGAACATAAGAAAGTTTTGCGAATAATGCTACAATAGCCAATACTTAAAAGGACTTAAAACCTAAACCTAGAAATCTTGAGTTTTAAACACTTTGGGTCTTAAAAATCTTGAGACGCTGTGTTTTTTCTTTATCCTCATTCATCATAAGTGACACTGCGATTATGACGACCACGACCCCGCTATTATTAATTACTGCTGATCCCAGCCATCCGCTGGCACATCTAGCGTTACGCTATGCGCGTACCTATCTCGCAAACACTGACACAAATAATAATGACACGAACAATAATAATGAGACCGATAGCAGCGATAACAGCGATAACAATGAAAACGTACCCGCGCCATTGCATGTTTTTTTCTATGCCGATGCCGCCAATACCGCCAATCGCTTGCGCTGGCAGTCAGCAGACCAGATGAATATCACTCAAGAATGGCAAAAGCTTGCGGCGCAATATCAATTAACGCTGCCCGTTTGCGTCAGTACGGCGCTTAGCCGCGGTATTTCAGATAGCGAAAATAGTACACGCCATCAATTAGATAGCGAAAATCTGGCCGCTGGTTTTAAGCTGGTAGGACTGAGTGAGCTTGCCATGATGATGCAAGGTAACTGTCGTTTACTGCAGCTTTAAACAGCGTTTTGCATGACAACTCACTGTCAAAACAGCCAACTTAACAATAACCAGATGAATAATAGTGGTTGGCGATAATCAGATTAGGAATACATCATGAAATTACTCATTCGCTTGCACACAGCTACCGAGATGGTAAGTTATGAAGGCTGCGCGCTGGCTTTAACGTTAGCGACTTTTGGTCATGAGGTGCAGCTGTATTTGGATGCGCCGGTCTTTGGTTTTTTAATGCAGCCTGAATCACGTTTGCATGGCATGATTCAGTCGCTTGAGTTATATGATATGCCAGCCGCTTGGTTACCGGACGATGTGTTTAGCGGTTGGATCGCGGGTATGTTACCGGCAGATTTGGCGACGCAGCTGACCTTGATACCAGAGGTGGTAAATTCGCAAAAATTTGACCAGATTTTGGTCTTTTAGTAGCAACTTTTTGGGCTAGGACGAATTTACATTGTTAATATTTATTTTAATATGACAATAAATACAGTAAGTAAGCGGACACGATTATGGCAACTTTATACCAATTACATAGCAGTATGGATACGCTCAGACGCAGCACAGAACAAATGACATCGACGTGGCGTGCGGGTGACAGCATTATATTACTGGGTACAACGGTCGCTTTTATTGACTGGTTTAATGCTTATTTGGAAGACCTTGAGGACATTGAAACAAAAGAGGTAGCGGCAATTTATGCCCTCGCTGAGGACGTAGCGCAGCTGAACGATAATACAGTAGCAAAGCTCAATTTATCCGCCAAATTAACGGCTATTTTGAGCGATGATGAGTGGGTCGCCTTAACTCAAAATACTTATGCGAATGGCGCTACCTTTGATAAAGTGGTAACAATTGCTCTATGATGAATTCTAAAGATGGTATTACACCTGCTGAGAAGATGACTGCAGTGGATTTAGACCAAGACGGGCATTTATGCGACCATACGATTTGGACGCCTGCGATTGCGCAGCAGCTCGCGAATACTCTAGATGTAACTTTAAATGCTGAACATTTAGCCATCTTACAGCAGGTACGCGCATTTTTTACCAAATTCAATCACGCGCCAGCGACCCGCCCGCTGATTAAATGGCTACAGCAAACCTTGCCTGAGCATGACATCAGCAATCAAAAGCTCCAGCAGTTATTTAATACGGGTTTGGTTGCCCGTCATGTCAACCGGCTTGCTGGCCTGCCAAAACCGCCAAATTGTTTATAAAAAACGTGGTTTATAAAAAAAGCAGCAAAAAAAGCGGTTAAAGAAAATTAAACAATAATTTTCTTTAACCGCTTTTTAACTTAACTACCCTACTAGCTTCTCTATCTCTTCTCTATTTTGGGTCATAAACGGTCAAGGTGTCATAACCGATACTGCGACCTTCATCGCCGTCAAATCCTTGCTGTCGCCAAACTTCATACAAGCATATTGCCACGCTATTAGAAAGATTTAAACTGCGCGAATCCGCAAGCATTGGTAAGCGTAGCCAGTTATCAGCGCCGATATCGGTACGGATATCCTCCGGCAGCCCTGCCGTTTCAGAACCAAAGACCAGCGCCACATGATGTGATGAGGGGCTATTAGACGCACTGCTATCTAAATGCTGAGTCGTTTGTCCGCTAAAATCATAGTCATAAAACGGTTTACTCAGCTTGGTCGTCAGTGCGGTGATAATCTCGCAACCAGCCGCTTGTAGCGCTTGCTTGGTCATTGCCCAATCGTCATGTACTTGCAGATGAGCGTATTCATGATAATCGAGACCTGCACGGCGTAGCTTCTTATCGTCGAGCTCAAACCCTAACGGCCTGACCAAATGTAGCTGCGCCCCACTATTGGCACATAAGCGGATAATATTGCCAGTATTGCTAGGCATCTTTGGCGCTACCAATACGATATGAATGGTCATACAAACTCCATAAATGATTTAAGCATTTTGTCTAAACGTATATAACAGACGTAATCAAAAGTTACAGTTTACTGCCAATAATTACATTTTGATACTGGGCACAGATTTTAACTTTGATTATCATGACCCTAATGGATAGCGAGATAATTTAAAAACATTGTCCTTGTATCCTGTAACCCCTCAGTGAAACTTATGTAAAACGCTAGGTTCCATTGTTATGACTTATAACACTCTATCTTTTTTGAGGAAAAAATTATGAAAAAATTAGTTATCGCTTCTTTGACTGCTATGTTTGTACTAACTGGTTGCAACACTTTTAAAGGTCTAGGCCAAGACGTATCAAGTGCCGGTGGCGCTGTAACTGGTACTGCACAAGAAGTACAAAACAAAATCTAAGCCTTTTTAGGCTTATATTAAAGAAGCTTATCATTTGGTAAGCTTCTTTTTTTGTCTGCACACTTTATAAAAATATTCTTAAGATCTGATTAAGATATCTTCTACCCAACGCCGTTGGCTGTAAGTGTTCATTATCATCTACTAAAAGCCCTTGTTTAATAAGTTGACTTACTTCTAGAGCAATATTGTCATAGCTCAGCCCTGTTCGAGCTTCAAACAAAGACCATGTCACGCCTTCATGCAAGCGTAGAGCATTGAGCATAAACTCACTGACCAGCTCATCACTCGCAATTGCCTGCCAGCCGACCATTTTTGGCGCGTCCTCTTTTTTTATATTATTCATCGTGTCGATATTAAAAGTCATATAGTCTTTTGGCATACGAGATTTGCTAAAGCGATAAATACCCGTCTCTGTTGATACCTTTTTCAATACCTCATCAGACACTCTATCAGCCGTTAATGTTTGATTTCCATATCTATCATCAATGGTGACTTTACCGTGCGCACCAGCACCAATCGCTAAATAATCACCAAATTGCCAATAATTGACGTTGTGACGGCAAGGTTTATCGGACGCACCTGCCCAGGCCGACACTTCATAGTTGTCATAGCCCAAATGCTCAAGCAATGTCTGCCCCGCTTGCTCAATATCTGCCAAACTATCTTCATCGGGTAAAATCGGCTGACTGCGATAAAACACCGTATTTGGCTCAATCGTTAGCTGATACCATGAAATATGAGTAGCACCTGCGTCATGTGCAATTTGAATGTCGTTCAGGGCTTCACTCATCGTTTGCTGCGGTAGCCCATGCATCAAATCGACGTTGACACGTTCAAATCCAGCGCGACGAGCGGCTTTAATAGCTGATAGTGCTTGGGCGGGATCGTGAATACGCCCCAGCGTGGTGAGCTGGCCAGCAGCAAAGCTTTGTACGCCAATCGACAAACGATTGATGCCTACGTCTAAATACTGTGCAAATGGTGCATGCTCAAGGGTGCCTGGATTGGCCTCCATCGTCACTTCAATGTCACCGGCAAACTGAAAAATCTCACGCAAACCGTTAAATAAACGCTGATACTGGGCAATGGGCAGTAGCGACGGTGTACCGCCACCGATAAATATTGAGCTGATTTCTCGTCCTTGGGTTAACGTTTGCTGTGACGCTGCATCAAGTAATAGCGTATCGACGTACTCATCGTACATAGATAGCTGACTGTCCATCGGCAGCTCATGCGAATTAAAATCACAATAAGGGCATTTTTTCACGCACCAAGGAATATGGATATAAAGTGATAACGGAATATCTTTCACTATAAGCGCACTTGTTTCATTACGACTATTAGCGTCAAGATGATTCGAAAAATGAGAGGATTTGATATTTGACATAAGCGGACTTATCTATAAAGGAGTAGCTGCGGTCGTCAGCAGAAAGTAGCGCTAGGATAACGGCTGGACGCGCTAAAGAAAAGCCTAATCAGCATAAATTGGCCATAAAAGTATTGGGAACAATCGGCGTTTATAGCAATGGCCGATAGTGGTAATGCTAGATAAGCTAGATGACTACAAAGAATGAAAATAAATATGGAATAAAAATAGATGATGAGCAGCTTTTAAAGCCATCACTATGAAACCATTATGATTACATTAATAATTTTACAAGGATAAAAACAATGGCATATTGGCTTATCAAATCTAATCCCCGCTGTTTTAATATAGAAGACTTACAACGTGCAGGCACGGAGATGTGGGATGGGGTACGTAATTATCGCGCCCGCAACTTTATGCGTGACGATATGAAAGTTGGTGACAAAGCATTTTTTTATCACTCTAGCGCCAAACCTTCTGGCGTCGCTGGTATCGTGACTATCAGTAAAGCTGGTTATCCCGACCCCACCCAGTTTCACCCCGAACATCGCCATTATGATCCTAAAGCAACTGAAGATGAGCCGCGCTGGTACATGGTAGATGTGACTTTTGAGCAGGCTTTTACGGATATACTGCCATTAGCGCAGCTTAAATTTTTGCCGGCGCTTGAGGATTCTTTATTGCTAAGAAAAGGCTGTGAGCAGCTGACCATTTTGCCGCTTGAACCCAAGCATTGGAACACGATTATGGATATGGCAGGAGAGCTGAATCTGTTGCCAAATTCGCCTAGCGCCATTTAACCATAACGTAGGACTGGTAAATCATTAAAATTTGAAAAATACCAATCCTAATGCGAATTTAACAAAACTTTCTTATCTTGACCTCTCAATTCTACTTACGGATTGACGGGTCATTTTTCATTTTAGTCTTAACTGTTTAATTTTTTACTTTATCGGCATGTTGTTATTAATAATCATTAAAAATGGACTTGCTCATATTATTTATCGGAGTATTATCGTCGCACCAATCCTATTTCACTGTTTCGCTATTAACTTGTTGATGGCAGCATTTGCTCATCCACAATAATTACTGCAAAGAATAAAAAGTTGCTCATTATGGTTTTCCCATTGTCCTTTAGAGATTTTAAAAGTTACAGCTTACGCTTAGGCGTACTCGCCCTCCCCATCTTAATTACCCAGTTTTGCCAAGCAGCGCTTGGTGTCGTCGATGCCATTATGGCCGGTAAAGTCTCCGCCCTTGATTTGGCAGCCGTGGCCGTCGGCTCCGGTATTTGGCTACCACTGTTTTTATTGGCGACCGGTATTTTGATTGCCACCACGCCGCTTATCGGCGAAGCCATCGGCCAAAACAATCATAGCCAAGTGCCGCATATTACCCAGCAATCGTTATGGACGGCCGGCGTCATTGGTATTCTCGGCTTCATCATTGTCAATCTAGCGCCCAATATACTTGGGGTGATGGGCGTGCCTGAAAACATCCAACCCATCGCTGCGCAATATTTACATGGGGTATCGTTCGGTTTTCCGGCAATCGCGGTCTATGCCGTGCTGCGCAGTTATTGTGAGGCGCTCGGCCGACCTGAGCCGGTGACGGTTATTAGTATCATCGGGCTGCTTGCCGATATTCCGCTTAACTATATTTTTATCCATGGTTTATTTGGTATGCCCGAAATGGGCGGCGCTGGTTGCGGGGTAGCAACGGCCATCGTACTTTGGATTAATGTCCTATTACTAGCGACATATACCAGCTTTACCAAGCGTCAACAGTTTGCCAGTACGCGCTTCTTTTATGCTTTTGCCAGCCCTAACCGCACGCAAATTAAAAAACTATTAAAACTTGGCATTCCGATTGGTATTTCTATCTTTTTTGAAGCCAGCTTATTTAGTTTAGGGGCGCTAGTTATCAGTCCGCTCGGTGAGATTGCGACCGCTTCGCATCAAGTGGCACTTTCGGTGACCTCGCAGCTGTTTATGATTCCCATATCAGTTGCGATGGCGCTAACCATTATGATTTCTAACCGCTTTGGTGAAAAAAATCTGATGGCGCTGCGTCAAGTGTTAACTACAGGGCTTGTATGGACGGTTATCATTGCGCTGACGTCTATGCTCGGCGTTTGGTTATTTAGGCCGCAATTGGCGGCGGCATTCACCGATAATCCTGTGGTACGCGCGCAAGCCATGCACTTACTCATTTTTGCCCTCGCTTATCAATTATTTGATGGCTGGCAAGTCAATGTCGCTGGTATATTACGCGGTATGCAAGATACCACTGTGCCGATGTGGGTGACGCTATTTTGTTATTGGTTGGTTGCTTTACCGCTTGGCGTTTATCTCGTGCGCTTCACCGACGTTGGCGCACAGGGTTTTTGGATGGCGCTCATCACTGGGTTATTCTTATCGTCTATATTATTAAGTCTGCGTCTGCGCTATCAGCAAAAACGCTTGACAACATTATGGGCTTGATGCGGTCGCTTGGTTCAAACGTAGCGTCTAGTAACCATGACTGGCGCTACCTTGTGACATCGACTATGATAAATCATTGAATATTTCTTACGCTTAAGCACGCTTACGTCATAATATGTAAAAAAACTCAGTTAACAACTGTACATTGATTGCTCATTGGCGTGAATACAGGTATCATTAGCAATTACCAATACAATATTTAGTTACACTATTTTTTCTAGAAATTAGTACAAGGCAAAATTAAAATTATGGATATTGAAAAAATACGCACCCTGATCGCACTCATGGAAGAAAGTGAACTGGTTAATTTAGAAATCAGCTCAGATGACGAACACATCAGTTTGACTCGTCACTATGATGCGCCAGCACCGACGATGATGGCTGCGCCTGCCGCAGGTGCTGCACCTGTCGCTGCCGCCGCAAAAGCCGCTGTCAAAGCTGGCAGCGTTGAAACCTCGCCGATGGTGGGTGTTTATTATTCAGCGCCAAGTCCTAATGACCCGCCATTTGTAAAGGTCGGTCAAAAAGTGCAAGCAGGCGATACGCTTGGTATCATCGAAGCCATGAAAATCATGAATCCTCTTGAAGCGACTCAAAGCGGCGTCATTGATGAAATCTTAGTGGATAATTCTGAAGTGGTACAGTTTGGTCAGCCAGTCATACGCTATAAAGCGTAACGCTATCTACCAACCTTTACTTTGTAATGATTGAGACCTCGTTATTATTCATCGACATCAGCGCTCAATTTGTCTAAATTTGATGTAGCGCCGTTTGCTGTTACGATGTCCAAAATAGCGAGGCTATCAATGACTGCCGCTTCGACAAGGATGACCCCATGATAAAAAAACTGCTCATCGCCAATAGAGGTGAGATTGCCCTACGTATCGTTCGAGCTTGCAAGGCGCTTGGCATAGAGACCGTCGGCGTCTATTCAACGGCGGATGCCAATTTAATGCACCTACGCTTTGTTGATGAAGCAATCTGTATTGGCAAACCCAATGCCAACCAAAGCTATCTCGATATTAGCACCATTTTGACCGCCGCTGAAATCACTGGCGCTGATGCCATTCACCCTGGTTATGGTTTTTTGGCAGAAAATGCTGAGTTTGCTGAACGCGTCGAAGAAGCTGGCTTAACCTTTGTCGGTCCCAATGCTGACCACATTCGCTTAATGGGCAATAAAGTATCAGCCATTAATGCCATGAAAAAAGCAGGCGTACCAACAGTTCCTGGTTCAGTGGGTGCCGTCACTTTGCATAACGCTGAAGAGCAAGCGCGCAATATCGGCTTTCCGCTTTTGATTAAAGCTGCTTCTGGTGGCGGTGGCCGCGGTATGCGCGTTGTTGAACGTTTTGATGAGCTTATCGGCCAAGTACAAGCCGCCAAGCAAGAGGCTGAGCTATGGTTTGGTGATGATACCGTTTATATGGAGCGTTATCTCCAAAATCCGCGCCACGTAGAAGTACAGGTACTGGGCGATGGTAATGGCAATGCCATTCATCTGTATGACCGCGATTGTTCATTACAACGTCGTCACCAAAAAGTCTTAGAAGAAGCACCTGCCCCAGATATCCCTGACGATGTGCGTCAGCCTATTTTAGATGCTTGCGTCAAAGCTTGCGAGCTGGTCAAATATCGCGGCGCGGGTACGTTTGAGTTTTTATTTGAAAATAATGAATACTTTTTTATTGAGATGAATACCCGCGTGCAGGTTGAACATCCAGTCACTGAGATGATTACGGGTATCGATGTCGTCGTTGAACAGCTTAAAATCGCGGCTGGCTACGGTTTATCGTATCGTCAGAGCGAGATTGAAATTCAAGGGCACGCCATAGAGTGTCGTATCAATGCCGAAGATCCAGCGACCTTTATGCCTTGCCCAGGTACGGTCAATCAGTTGTTTGCCCCAAGTGGCGCGGGCGTGCGTTTTGACTCGCACCTCTACCCAGGTTATGAGATTCCAAGCTATTATGATTCCTTGATTGGCAAGCTGATCTGTCACGGTCAAACACGTCAGCAAGCGATATCTAAAACCCTGCATGCGCTTGACGAATTGGTGATTGAAGGTATCAAAACCAATATATCCTTGCATCGTGATGTTATTTTAGCGGATGATAAATTTGTTAATGAAGCGCAAAACATTCACTACCTAGAAAGAGAATTATTAACATCTAATAAAGATAAAGCTGATTCTGCTTCTTAGTTAGTCTTAGTCTTTTTGTTTAAGCAGAAATTAAAAAAACCGCTACCTAAAAGATAGCGGTTTTTTTATATGTCTAAATTTTATAAATAATGCCAAAAAAGTACTAAGGTAATATTCTGGTGAAATTCATAAAGCATTCTGTACCCTCAGGATCGGCGCACCACTGCATTTTATTGCCTTCATGGTTCAAAAACGCTATTAATGCCTCGCCAGTTTGATCTACCTGATTGCCCGAGCAATCGACTTCGTTATTATCATAAACCGTTTTTAGCGCAATAATAGGTAAGCCTTCATCACGATGGGTGACTAAGTAGCGCCCGTAGGTCCACTCTTTACCACTAACTGCCCACATTTCATTATCGGCAGCAAAGTTATAAATCTCTCGACATTGAGTAGACTTAGCGGTTAACAGGTTTTTACTGCTAGTTGGCTGCACCTTGACGATACGCTTTTCATTTTGGGTCAACACGCCACCCTCAGCGCCAGTGCCTACTTTTGGTTCATCAATTTTGCCCAGCTCCATCTTTGACGCCGCTTGCTTAGCTTGCGCTTCTTTGGTCATCGTAATACCACTGTCTAAATCTATCTCCCACTGTCCGGCAATAGCGGGACTGATATGGGTGGTAACGGTAGGTTTGCTAACCGCTTCACCGTTCACTGGCAGTGACGCTAAAATAGAAGCCAATGAAAATGAAGCAAAAGATATAGGTTCCATAATTAACCTTTTTTAATATTATAATAATAAATAAGACGTACATTAGCGTAAGTCTTAGACACCGAAAACACAAGTAACATTATGCTATTAGTCGTACGACTTTGACCAACCCTGACCTCAACGTAAACCTTCATCAATAAATTCATGCCCAATATTGTTTTTAAAACTCACCTACCAAATATTAAGTGTATACACACAAAAATAACGCCATGGCTAATTTGCAAAAGCCATGGCGTTATAGATTAACATCGTAAATCGAACTATTTTATTATCGGCTAAAGGCGATATTAAGCAGCAACTGGACTAGCCGCTTGAGCAAAAGCAGATAACGCCCCTTTAAGCATCGCTGATACCGTGCTACTACAAGTGCCGATGCCTGAGTAAACATCACCGTCGACATTTAGTTGAATGTAAGCTGCGGCATTGGCGTTGGTTTTATTGTCATTGTTGGTATCATCATCGATACCATCACCGCTGTTGTGCTGCGGATTAATCGCGTGTTCAGCGTAGTTGATAACCTGGATAGATTTACCCGTGTGCTGCGCAAGCCCATCAATAAACGATGACAAAGGACCATTACCGGTTCCGTCAATAGTAATGGTGTCGCCATTCATCTGTACTTGACCGTTAAAGTAGACCTCGCCGCCCTTGTTATTGACACTATAATCTAGAAGCTCGAAGCTGCCTTGCTGCAAATATGTCTCTTCAAAGGCTTGTAAGATTTCATCGTTTTGCAATTCACGAGCCGCGCTTTCCGCTTGTTTTTGGACCACGCCGCTAAAGTCAATTTGCATCCAGCGCGGTAAATTAAAGCCATAATTGCGCTGTAAGATATAAGCAACGCCGCCTTTACCAGATTGGCTATTGATACGGACCACATCTTGATAGCTGCGACCGATGTGCGCCGGATCAATCGGCAGATAAGCAACGTCCCAAACGTTATTGGTTTCATCTTGATGTTTTTCATTGTAATCAAGAGATTTTTTAATCGCATCTTGATGCGAGCCACTAAAGGCGGTAAACACAAGCTCACCAACGTACGGATGGCGCGGATGTAGGGGCAAGTTATTACACTCGCTCACCACTTGTACAATCTCGCTCATATTACTAAAATCAAGCTCGGGGTCAATACCTTGACTAAACAAGTTCATCGCCATCACCATGATATCCATATTACCCGTACGCTCGCCATTGCCAAGCAAAGTGCCCTCGATACGATCGGCACCAGCAAGCACGCCAAGCTCGGCAGCAGCTACCGCACAGCCACGGTCGTTATGTGTATGTAAGCTTACCGTGACATGCTCACGCTTGGCAATATGACGACAAAAATACTCAACTTGGTCGGCAAATACGTTTGGCGTTGATGCTTCAACCGTCGCCGGCAAGTTTAAAATCACTTCTTGGCCGTTTTCAGGCTGCCAAACCTCACACACCGCGTCACAGACTTCGACCGCATATTCAGTTTCCGTTTGGCTAAAGCTTTCAGGCGAATACTGAAATACCCATTCTGTTTCAGGATATTTGGCTGCGTATTCAACCAATAAATTAGCGCCAGTAATGGCTATTTCTTTAATTTCTGCTTTATCCTTAGCGTATACTTTTTCGCGTTGTACGCGGCTGGTTGAGTTATAAACGTGGACGATAGCACGCTTCGCGCCTTTTAATGACTCAAAAGTACGGGCAATCAAATGCTCACGCGCCTGCACCAATACTTGCAAGGTCACATCGTGAGGGACATGATTTTCTTCAATCAACTTGCGAGCAAAATCAAACTCTACTTGCGCCGCCGACGGAAAACCAATTTCAATCTCTTTAAAACCCACATCGACCAAGGTTTTAAAAAAGCGCATTTTTTGTTCAATGGTCATCGGATCAATCAGCGCCTGATTGCCATCACGCAGGTCCACGCTTGCCCAAATTGGTGATTTCCCAATCGTCTTGCTCGGCCATGTACGATCTGCTAGCACAGGAGCAAACGCAAATGGACGATATTTACGGAAATCAAAAGCGGCATTTTTTGGGGTGACTTTTGCAGGCGCGCGGTCTGCATTGCGTGTTGCTTGATTAGGCATAATCAATCCTTAGATAACATAAAGAGCTGAGTTGAAGTATAGGTTTTAACTGGGCAACTAATGACCAAGCACTCTTTATCATACGAGATAATAAAAGTTTATGCCATTATAATAACAAAGTTTTTGTACTAGAAATCAGCTTTATTTAGCTACTATTTATAATATTTTAGTGAAATAAACCACTATCTCACCTATAATTAGATTATTTCACTAGATAGACGATATTCGATGTTAAATAATCATACGAACAGTGTTTTACCTATAGATATTGATGCTACCGACAAACAGTTATTACGCTTACTACAAACCCAAGCACGTATGAGTATTACCGAGCTTGCCGAAAGGGTTAACTTATCGGCGACCCCTTGCGCGCGCCGTATCAAACGCTTGGAAGAAGCAGGTATTATCACCGGCTACCATACCCAGACCGATGCGCAAAAGCTTGGCTATCCTTTAGCCGTTTTTATTGCGATTAGTATGGATCGCCATACTGCAGATCGCTTTGAGCTTTTTGAAGAGAAAATCCAAAGTTTTGAGGAAGTGGTGAGCTGTAGTATCGTCACCGGTCGCACTGAAGACTACTTAATCAAAGTACGGGTGCGTGATATGGCGCATTATGAAGAATTTTTATTGCATAGGCTCAATCGCATCGAAGGTGTGGCACAAGTGCATACCAGTTTTGAGCTACGAGAAGTCTTTAGCCGTAGCGTGGTTTAGTTTGACTGCTTTTGAGTTTGCCGCTGAAAACAGAAGACTAAAACCAATCCCACTAATAAACCGCTAGCCGCGACCAATAAACCCGCGTTAAAATTATCTTGTTTCCCTGCCAGCGCCACCGTGACCAACGGTCCTATGAACTGCCCTATGGCATAAGCCAAAGTTGCCAGTCCAATCAACAAATTTGAGTAAGCGGGATTGATGTTTTTAATCAAATTAAGCGTCATTGACACCATACCGACAAAGGTCAAACCTAAAATCACCGCATTACCGTACAAGCCAACGGCGCCATCAAACCATAGCGGCAAACACATGCCAAATGCTTGCAACAACGTCAACCCCATCAAGGTTTTACTTTCGCCAATACGCTTGGCAAGCGCGCCCCAAATAGGGTTTGACAACATGGCAAAGATACCAACCACTAGCCATATCAGTAGCCCTGCATAGCTTTGTGCCGTCAGGCGCTGCGTTGCCATGACTGGCAAAAAAGTCGCCGACGTAATATAACCAAACCCCGCCAGCACATAACTTGCCGACAGTAATGCAATCGCCTTGCTATGACCAGCGGCCGCTTCATATAACGAACGTTTAAAATTACGATAAGCTTGCGGTACAGATAGGCGTTGATTGCTGCGGTTTAATTCGGCAGGCTTCGATTTGAGAGCCTTTTGCTGAAAGGATTGTAAATTAGAGGACGTAGATTGAGATGAGTGTGAAGCGGACGAAATCAAGCTTTGCGGTCTGATAGCATAAAGTAGCCATAATAACGGCAGACTGATAATTCCTGCTACCAGCCAAATGATATCAAAATGATAACCGAGCGCTAATAGCCACCATGTCAAGACGGCAGAGGCACTAATACCGACGCCAATCCCCGCATAATGTAAGGCTGAAAGTACCGAGCGGCGCTCATCACTAAAGCTTTGAATCACCAGCGATGAGCTTAAAATCATGGCCACCCCGCTGGCGATACCCGATAGTAGCCGAATGACATACCAGCTATTTAATGACAGATTTGGCACCACCAATAGCATGGTGGTCACGATGCTGACGGCTGTCCATGTTATGAGCATTTGCCATGTCAAACGCTGAGGCACAAACATCGCAATCAGCGCCCCAATAAAATAACCACTATAATTGACCGAAGCCAGCCAACCTGCAATGACCGTCGATAACGATAATTGCGTCATGATATCAGGTAAGGTGGCGGTAAATAAAAAGCGCCCAAACCCCATCACTACTGCCAGACAATACAACCCTATGCAAGCAATCGCCGTTTGATGGGTAATAATAGTAGCAGCACGGCTTTTAAGAGCAGTCATCATGACAGAGCCATTTTGTGGCAAAACGCCCACAATCCTTTGTGTTAAAAAAAGCCATACCTAACCAATTAAAAATAGAAAAACGTCTCAATACAACACTTACTGCTATCAGGTGCTTACTACTAAGAAATATTGCGAATTGGATTGCTTGCTTGTTCAGCTGCTTCCGTCTGCCCTAGCATTTGCACGCGCTGATCGCTAAACATATCCATGTCAGGGGCAAGCGTGCGCATAAAGCGATCAAAATAGAGCATTTGCTTGGTCAATAAGGCAAAGTCGCGTGGGAAATGAATGCCATGACGCTTGCCGACCTCAACAATCTCTAGCATCATTTTATTTAATTCATCAGCTTGCTCTTTACTATTAAAAGGCACACCGCTGGTAAAGGCTTTGTCTTCTGCCATAATGGTTTTCATCATACGCTGCAAATCATTGCCCAATGCCGCGACCTCAACTTGATTGCCGCCATGGGTCATCTCCATATCAATCATATGGCGCGCCATGGCTTGATAATCACTGTCTTGCATTGCCTGCATCATACCCATACAGGCGCGCCAGCTTTCCGCTTTTAATTTACCAACGATACCGAAGTCTAAGAAACCAATACGCCCATCGGTTAATAGCATCAAGTTACCCGCGTGCAAATCTGCATGGAAGCTATTACAGAGCATCAAACTGGCAAACCAAGTATTAAGGGTATCTGCCATCACTTGCGCCGGATCATTACAATACTGACGCATGGCGGCTTCATCTACCATAGAAACGCCGTATAAGCGGCTCATAGTCAGCACGCGCTTGGTGGTCAGCTCCTCATAGACAGTTGGCGCAACGACGCGTGTATTTCCTGATATCGCTAAAAATTGCTGAAAATCGCGGATATTTTGCGCCTCAGCGATAAAATCGGTTTCGGCCAGCATCCGCAGACGAATCTCATCGATGATTGGCGCAATACTGGCAAAGCGCATTGAAGGCATTAGGAGCTCAACCAATTTAGTCACGCCATGTAAGACGCCCAAATCCGTTTGCATAATGGTTTCAACGCCAGGTTTTTGTACCTTTAACACCACTTCATCACCATTATGCAATCGCGCGGCATGCACTTGGGCAATAGACGCTGAAGCGAGTGGTTTTTCGTCGATATAGGCAAAAATCTCTTCAAGCGTCAGGCCAGTGGCGGCCAGCTCTTCTTTTAATACCTGTTCGATATAAGTGTAGGATAATGGCGTCGTTTGATCCAAACAGCTTTGGAATGCTTGAACATATTCACGCGGGAATAATGACGGCGTACTGGCGATAAACTGCCCGATTTTAATGTAAGTCGTACCTAATTGTTCAAAGGTTTCCTTTAGCAGCATGGCATCAGGTTTTTCACCCTTTGCAATTCTAAGCGCTGACAAACCAGCAACGCTTGCAGTTTGGCGAACACGATTAACGACATTAAAGGTATGCTTTAATAAATGCGGGCGATGAATTTTCATAAGAAACAACTATGGTAATAAAAAGGAGATTATGAGGATACAGAGACTGAAAATGGTTAAGTATTTGCTAATGTTTGGCACAAATCGGACAATGCACATCTTTGCGATAGCCCATCAGTCGTTGCTGCATCTGGCTACCATCCCATATTAACAGCTTATTTGTCAGTGGATTTTTGGTTAATCCTAGATATTGTAGCGCTGCATTGGCTTGCAAGTTACCCATAATAGCGGGCGTGGTGGCGAGTACCCCTGAATTGGCACAAGTACGTTCATCCGCCGCTGCATCGTCTGTTACCGAACCAAAGACGCAATGATAGCAGCCGGTATTTAAGTGCGGCTCATATAGTGCCAATTGTCCTTGCATGGCTATCGCTGAGGCGGATAATAACGGAATCTGGTAACGCACACTAATGCGGTTGATGATATCGCGAGTGGCAAAATTATCCGTGCAGTCTAAAAGTAAGTCAGGCTTACCAGATGCCATCTCAAGCAGCTCATAAGCATTGTCTTCACTCAATCTGGCCACTGTCCCACGCGCCCTAACCAAAGGGTTAATTTTGGTCAGCATATGAGCTGCCGTGAGCGCCTTAGGTTTGCCGATATCTTCAGGTAAAAATAGCGTTTGGCGTTGTAGATTACTGGCTTCAATCACATCATCATCAATCAGCTGCACTTGCCCAAGCCCTGCCCGCACTAACATCTCAGAAGCAGGACAACCGAGACCGCCCGCCCCAATCATCACGACTCGCGAGGCTTTCAAACGTAGCTGCGCATCGATATCCCAGCCATCAAGCAAAATCTGCCGCGCATAACGCAGCAGTTCTGCATCTGTTAGCTGCCCTGTTTCTTTGGAGTGCGTCATACTTTCTACCACTATTTTTTACCACAAGTTATAAGCAAAATATCTATTATTGAAAACCTATTCTTAAAGACTCACCTTTAAAAACTTACTCTTAAAAACCAATTATAACAGCTGACCTAAAGTCACCCTGTCATTACCGCCAAAGTCTTGCACAGTATGAACAGACTCAAAGCGATTGTCCAAAAATAGCTGACTAACTTTCGCACCTTGATCAAAACCATGCTCAATTGCTAAAAGCCCAGCTGCATTCAAGTATTGCGGTGCCTGCTTAACAATAAGCGCTATATCGGCAAGTCCATGATTGGGGGCGCTTAAGGCGCTAATCGGCTCGGCGACCAGTCTTGCTAAATGCTCATCTTCTTCATCGATATACGGCGGGTTGGATACAATCACATCAAATAATGGCTCATCCTGAACAGACAGCGCCTCATACCAACTGCTTTGGATAAACTTAATATCAGCAGCCACCTCATTTACCATTGCATTATGCCTAGCCACTTTTAACGCCTCTAGCGATAAATCAACGGCAACCACTTGCCATCTCTCAGCCTTATTGTTTGGCTGACGCTTATTTAACTCATGCGCGAGGCTAATCGCTATACAGCCTGAGCCAGTGCCCAAATCTAAGAGGCGCTTTGGTTTATTATCGTCATCGTTGCGGTTTGGTTGAGCGTTTATCCAAGCTAAAACTTGTTCAATCAGTACCTCAGTATCGGGTCTCGGTATCAATGTATGCTCATTGACTGTAAAATTCAGCGACCAAAATTCTTGCTGTCCCGTTAAATACGCCAAGGGCGTGCCCTGCTGCATCTTAGTCACACCCGCATAAAATTGCGTAAGCTCGCTATCGGTCAGTTGATAGTTTTCATCCGTGATTAAAAAAGAGCTTGGCTGCTCAATGACAAACAACAGCCAATCCGTGAGCCAAAACGAGGGCAAATGACTATTTTCACTATCGTTTAGCCACTGCTGAATTTGTTGTTTTATTTGACCAATGGTAGCTGCTGTCATAGATAACTCGTAAAGTCACTGTTTATTGAATAAGCCTGTTGAACTTGCTATATGTCATGCATTAACTACTCTGAGGCGCGGGGCGGCTCTTTGGTATCCGTTAGGTTTGGATTGGCTTTGGCTAACTTATCGCCAATACCGCTGCCGCCTTCACTATCGCCATTATTGTCATAAATATCGTCGTTATCACCAATAACGATATGTTTATCGACAAAGTAAATCAGCGCTAAAATTGGAATACCAATCGCAAAGGTAAAAATAAAGAAGAACGGATAGCCCATACTATCAACGATAGAGCCTGAATAACCACCCATGACTTTAGGAATAAGCGTCATTAATGAAGAAAAAATAGCGTATTGTACCGCGGTAAAACGGATAGAAGTCAATGCCGATAAGAAAGCAATAAATACGGCGCTAGCAAGACCAGCGGCTAAGTTATCAAAAATCACCGCCATATACATAATTGGCAAGCTGCCAGGATTATAAGTCAGCACCACAAATAATAAATTGGTCGCACAAGCTAGAATGGCGCCAATCATCATGGCGTGCATGATACGAAAACGCTGCGCCAATAGCCCGCCTAAGAAACCGCCAGCAATCGCCATAATGACGCCAACCAGTTTGACCGCATTGGCAATATCGGTTTTACTAAAGCCCATGTCTTGATAAAAGACGTTTGATATCACCCCTGCCACAATGTCTGAGATACGGTACAAACCAATCAAGGCCAATAACAATAACGCCTTTTTACCATAGCGTCTAAAGAAATCTAAGATAGGCTCAATCCAGGTCGCCATCGCAATTTCTTTTTTCACTAAACCAACTTTAACCAAGGCATAACCCGCTGCCAGCGCTACGGCTAAGCTTGTCAGCAAATGCAGCGTCTCACTGATAAAGCTGACAAACACGCCATCAAACTCTGGCAATCCTTGTCCTATCAAAACATAGGCGGCGATAAATGCGACGACGGCAAACACAAACAATAAAACCAATCTGACATAGTCTTCGCGGGTTTCTGCCACCAATGGCGCTTTATTGATAATTTTAGGTTGATTAATCATAAAATAAAGCAGCAGCAATGGCGCACAAGCAACCAATACTAAAAAGTAGAACTTAATGCTCGGCATGGCTATCAGCGGTATCAGCGCAATGCTACTATCAAAAACTTTATTAATCAGAATATTGACAAGATATATGGCGCTAAACAACAACGCTGGTATTAATAGTAACGCTGAGTAAATCAAGAAAATTTTGAGGTTATTTCTTTGTTTATTATTTTGCAGAATCTCGGCGGTTGGCTCATAACTGGCAAAGGTGGTCAATATGCCTAAAGTCATGACTCCGGCCATAATATAATAGGTATTACGCCACGCTTCATAACTATAAAAGCTTTCCGTCGAACCAAAATAATCTGCTAAATACAGCGCACCTGCCCCAGCGACAATCATACCAATGCGGTAACCTGACACATAAATAGAGGACAAAATAGACTGCATCGATGGCGGTGCCAGCTCAATGCGGTAAGCATCAATAACGATATCTTGGGTAGCGGAAGAAAAGCCCAGCAAAACCGCCGCACCCGCCATATAAACCAAAACGTCTTCACTAATAGGATTGACCGTCGCCATCAAAAAAATAGCCAATACAATCAGCAGCTGCGATACCACCATCCAGCTACGGCGGCGACCCAACCATTTGGTCAAAAAAGGCACTGGCAGCGCGTCGATTAATGGCGCCCAAATAAACTTAAATGAGTATCCCAATGCTGCCCAACTGAACATAGTGACGACACCGCGGTCAATGCCTGCTTCTCTTAGCCATAACGACAGACTGGAAAAAATCAGCAAAATAGGAATACCGGCCGAAAACCCTAAAAACAGCATGATAATAACGCGCGAATCTAGATAAGCCTTGGCGGCTTCTGCCCATGATTTTTTGGCAATCGGTTGTTCAGGCGTTACAGGTTGGACAGCAGACATAATCACTCACCAAAAATTGAGATAAAAAACACAACTGCGCACAATTTTTATCAATCATTTCTCAGTAATACGGATAAAAAAGATCGATAAAAATTGCTCAGCGTTGTATAAAAACCATCGTTAGCACAAAATTGAATTATGGTACTTGAGAACGCTAACCTTGACTAGATGTTTTTGCATTAACTTAATAACCATAGCATTTGGCAACATATTTTATTTCTTTATGGTAACGTCGTGTATCAGTAGCTCACCCAAACATTAAAACACTCTTTCTTTCGTTGTCTATTGCTCCAAGCACCTATTGTCAATTTAAGAAAAATAAATTACTATATATTCCAAATTAGTATAAATTCATAGCCATTTATTATATACGAGAATAATAACTTTGATTTACACTAGCGACTTATTGAATGCTTGTAGTTTTTTATTTTTATATACAGACGAGGTTTGTATATTTATACATAGGGTTAAATGATGGCAATCGACGTAGTGGTCAATCAGCGGCATCTACAAATCCAGCTCAAACAGTTGGAAACAGTGTGGCATACGGTAATCAATGGCTATAATTTAAGTCAAGCGGCCACCGTGCTGCATACCAGTCAATCGAGTCTATCAAAGCATATCGCGGCACTTGAGAACCAGCTCAAAACCGAAGTGTTCGTGCGCCAAGGCAAACGTCTAACAGGACTGACGACCATGGGTACAGCGCTGATGCCGCATATCGAATCTATCTTTGCTGAAATCCGGACCATTGAAAACCTCAGTTTGGATTTTAATAACCCCAATATTGGCACACTGACCATTGCGACCACCCATACGCAAGCGCGTTATGTATTGCCAAGAGTGGTCAAAGAATTTAAAGATCGTTTTCCCAAGGTCAATTTAATCCTGCAACAAGCAGATCCCGAAACCATCGCGCAGATGGTTATTCGTGGGCAGGCAGATATTGGCATTGCGACCGAATCCTTGTTGCACAATGATTATCTACGCTGCTACCGTTATTACGACTGGACGCATCGGGTTATTGTACCGAGCGACCATGAGCTGGCGGGTTTAGAATCGATTGATTTGCCAACCCTTGCCAGCTACCCGATTGTCACTTATCACGGCGGCTTTACGGGACGCGGCGCGATTGACAAAACCTTTAGCGACGCAGGACTTGAGCCTGATATTGTACTCGCAGCTCTTGATGCCGACGTGATTAGCACTTATGTTGGATTAGGATTGGGCATTGGTATTATCGCTGAAATGGCATTTGAGCCAAGCCATTATCATAATTTAACCGCCATTCCTGTCGATCATTTTGGACGTTTTACCAGTTGGATGGCGGTACGTGATGATGCAGAAATCCGTCAATACGGACGCGCCTTTATGGAACTATGCCAAAAGCAATTTAGTCAGTAGTTATTAACTGAGCCAGTAGCTTTTTAAAGAGTAGCTTTTTAAAACTCAGCACTTAGGCAATGAATAATAACTTCAAGCATTCTGCTTAATCATGATTTCTTTGATAAATACAAACGGCACCGTTCTCAATAGATAGCGGTGCTTTTTTGCTCTTATATACGCCGCAAATTATTATGATTTGTTACTATCTTAAGTGCTGACCTTTATATTCTCTATAACTGCCCCATCATATGAGCTATTGAATCATCAGCCTGCTTTTTATTCCTGATATTTAAAAACTAACTATAAAAACGTCGTTGCAAGGCGACCGCATAAAAATAGGTGAATCATGAGCAACACAATTCCATTATCATTTTTAGACTTAGCACCCGTTCCCGAAGGCAAAACCATTGCTGAAGGCATTGCCCAAACCGTTGCTATCGCGCAGCAAGCAGAAAAATCTGGCTTCAACCGCTATTGGATGGCCGAGCATCACAATATGCCGGGTATCGCTAGTGCGGCGACGTCGGTGCTGTTATCGCACATCGGTAGCCAAACCAAGCGCATACGCATCGGGGCTGGTGGCGTCATGCTGCCCAACCATGCACCGCTTATCATTGCTGAGCAGTTTGGTACCTTACAGGCGTTATACGGTGACCGTATCGATTTAGGTTTAGGCCGCGCGCCAGGTACCGATGGTGCAACATTTCAGGCGCTGCGCCGTCAAATGCAAGATGCCGATCGTTTCCCGCAAGACGTCCAAGAGCTTATGTATTTCTTAGGTGATGGCACCGATGACAGTCCTGTCCAATCATTCCCAGGGGCGAAATCTAATATTCCTATTTGGATACTGGGCTCGTCTCTTTTTGGCGCCACTCTAGCAGCGCATTTAGGCCTACCCTATGTGTTTGCCTCGCATTTTGCGCCGCAGATGATGGCACAAGCAATTAATGCCTATCGCGAACAGTTTAAACCATCGGCGCATCTAGATAAGCCTTATGTGATGCTGGCGGCTAACCTGCTACTGGCTGACGACGACGCAACGGCGCGTTATCACTTTACTTCAGCGCAGCAAAGCTTTGTCCGCTTGCGCCGCGGTGAGCGTGGACAAATGCCAATGCCAACTCATGATATGGATAGCATCTGGAGCCCGGCGGAAAAAATGACGGTAGACAACGCTTTATCGGTGTCATTTGTTGGTTCTGTCGAAACGGTCAAACCAAAACTGGCAGAATTTATCGCAAAGTATCAACCAGATGAGCTGATTGTCACTGCCAACGTTTACGATCAAGCAGCGCGTCTGCGTTCACTTGAACTTACATCTGAGTTAAACTTGTTTACTTTACAATAACCTGCGCCGCTTGCATAATTATTGATAAACCTTAAGGAGATTATGGTCATGGAACCTTCTGCCTTTATCGGCTCATCAATATTTTTATATATCGTCGCTTTTATTGTGGTCTTGATTATTGGCGGTTATTTGACGTATCGTGTTAGCCCTAAACGCAAACATCGCCGCGTGAATAAGCATGATAAAGACAATATGAGATAACGACAATAAATGTTAAAAGTCCCCTTTTCCAATTGGAAAAGGGGACTTTTTTATAACGACTGTTTTTATTTTTATTAAAAGCGAAAGCATTTCTCATATACCTAACATTATTATCGATGCTATATCCACCCTAATCCGCGTAATATCGCCGCGCCAATCGCCATACCAAACATTGCCACCACGGTGGTAAATGCTAAAATATTGGCCGCCAATATATCATTACCGCCCATGGCTTTCGCCATCACATAACTGGCCGCCGCTGTCGGTGACGCCACCATCAAAAACAGCACGCCCATATGCACGCCTGATAAGCCAAAACCCAATCCGACTGCAATAGCGATTATAGGCGCAATCACAATACGTCCAATACTGGCTTGCATGGATAAACCTGACGGATGCAACATCGACTTTAAATCGATACTTGCACCCGCGCAAATCAGTGCCAACGGCAATGCCACCGCAGCTAGTAAATCGCCAGTGGTATGAATGACGCCGCTAATAGGCGGCAGCGGCAGGGCTTTATAAGCAAAAGCTGCGACCAAGGCGATAATTAACGGATTGGTAAACAGTTTTTTGACAATCATTATGCTGCGACTGATCCACGTATCGTCCGCGCTTTTAGACACCCGGCTTAAGGTAATGACCGCTAAGATATTAAATAATATCGTCACCACCCCCATATAGACGGCACCAATACTTAAACCCTGCTCGCCGTAGGCATTAGCGACGGTTGCCAGACCGATAATCGCCATATTACTGCGAAAGATACCTTGTACAAACACCCCTTGGTCGGCAGGCTTATCGACAAAAGCCTTGGCATAAATTTCTGCGCCTATAAACAAAATAAAGGTCACGACAATACCAGCAATGATTAAAGTCATTTGTTTGGCATAATCGACCTCACTATCAACCACGCTAAAAAACAGTAAGCACGGCAAGCAGTAATTAAAGACAAAGCTGGATGCTTGATCGATAAAAGCTTGGCTTGCCTCGCCGCGCCTTTGCATAAAAAAACCCAACCCCATCAAAACAAGGTTGGGCAATACAATAGTGATAGCAAAAATAATAGCAGCGGTCATAAATAAGCTCAGGTTATGAATATATCCAAAGCTATATTGTTAAATAAACAGCAATGGTGAGTAGGTATTTTAAAATGGGTTAGCTTGGATAACGGAAAGCTATTTTATTATAGTGTATATAACGCCGCTATTGCTGATTTGAATACGAGGGCGTGTTCTCAATTCAATCGATATATATCTAAATGGGCTAAAAATGGTTAAAATTTTAAAATGAAAACACGCCCTAATCAGACTTTTTCACCCACTTGCCGTCCGAGTTTTTCTCATAACTGTTTTCGACAGCGGCCCATGCGGTAGCAAACCAGCGTGATTCATCGTCATATTGTTTACTGGCGCTATTGAATGCGGCCAAAAAGATTTCTTGCGCGTGCTTAGGCAGATTACCTTTTACCGAATCGGGCAGTTCAGATAATTTATCGTAAGGCATATCATTACTCCTTGCTAATTATTTTTCTTTTATCCTACTCTTAAACGAGCACGTCTTAAATTATCAAGTTTTAAATCAGGAAACTGTTTTGAAATTGTTAAGGTATTTGCCATAAAGAAGCCCGTAACGCTTTGTCATTACGGGCTTCTTTTATAAACACAGTTTAAAGCTTTAAGATTTGCTAAACCATTATTATGAGTTTAACGCTGCTTGGGCTTTTTTCTGCTTCTTGACGGTCATCGCCAATAGCTGAATGGCGGCAGGCGTGACCCCGCTGATGCGTACCGCTTGGGCAAGCGTGGCAGGACGAATTTGCGCCAGCTTTTGCACAATCTCATTGGACAATCCCGACACCACACTATAATCAAAATCCATTGGCAAGGCAGTATTTTCCAAACGCTTCATCTGATCGATATCTTCTTGCTGACGGTCAATGTAGCCGGCGTATTTAACAGAAATCTCAATCTGCTCACCGACTTGGCTATCAACCTCTGAACCAGTAATCGCCGCGATATCAGTAAAATGTATTTGCGGACGTTTTAATAAATCATACGCAGTCGATTCTTTAGACAGCACCTCGCCTGTCTGCGCCGTGACTTGCTGACCTAAAGCATTAGCAGGAGTTGCCCAAATGTCTTTAAGACGCGAGGTTTCGGTAGCAATGGCTTCCATTTTTTCTTGATAGGCTTGCCAGCGTACGTCATCTACCAAACCAAGCTTGCGACCAGTCTCAGTCAAACGCTGATCAGCATTGTCTTCACGCAGTAGCAAACGATATTCGGCGCGGCTGGTAAACATACGATATGGCTCAGTGGTACCATGCGTAATCAAATCATCGACCAGTACGCCAAGATAGGCTTCATCGCGGCGCGGCGTCCAAATATCAAATTCACTGTTTTCACAGGTGACCAATGCCGCATTGGTGCCGGCTAATAAACCTTGGACGCCCGCCTCTTCGTAGCCTGTTGTACCATTGATTTGACCGGCAAAGTATAAGCGGTCGATTGACTTGGTCTCAAGCGTTGGTTTTAGGTTCTGCGGATCAAAATAATCATACTCAATCGCATAGCCGGGACGAGTGACGTGTGCGTTCTCAAGACCCTTCATACTATGGATAAAGTCTAATTGCACATCAAACGGCAAGCTGGTTGAGATACCGTTTGGATATAGCTCATGTGTAGTCAAACCTTCGGGCTCAATAAAGATTTGATGGCTGTCTTTATCGGCAAAACGGTGAATCTTGTCTTCAATTGATGGACAATAACGCGGCCCAACGCCTTCGATTTTGCCTGAGAACATCGGTGAGCGGTCTAGGTTTTCACGGATAATGTCATGGGTGCGCGCATTGGTATGGGTGATATAGCAATTGACCTGTTCAGGATGCATGGACACATCGCCCATATAGCTCATCACCGGCAGCGGTGTATCGCCTGGCTGCACTGTCATCACGCTAAAGTCAACGCTACGCGCATCAATACGTGCTGGCGTCCCGGTCTTCAAGCGACCCACCGGTAATTTCAATTCACGTAAACGATCTGCAAGCTTGATAGAAGGCTGATCTCCTGCGCGTCCACCTTTTGAATTTTCCAAACCAATATGAATGACACCGCCTAAAAACGTTCCTGAAGTCAGCACCACAGTTTGGGTGTTAAAAACAATCCCCGTTGCCGTCACAACAGCGGTCGCGCGACCATTTTCGACTAAGATATCATCTGCTGCTTGTTGGAATATATCAAGATTTGGCTGATTCTCTAACGTATGACGAATGGCGGCTTTATAAAGAATGCGATCCGCTTGCGCACGCGTGGCACGCACGGCAGCACCTTTACGACTATTAAGCACTCGAAACTGGATACCAGATTTGTCAGTCGCCAGTGCCATCGCACCGCCAAGCGCATCAATCTCACGTACCAAATGCGACTTACCAATACCACCAATCGCAGGGTTACAGCTCATCTGCCCTAGCGTTTCAATGTTATGCGTCAAGAGTAACGTTTGCGCACCCATACGTGCGGCCGCCAAAGCTGCTTCTGTGCCAGCATGACCGCCGCCGATCACTACCACGTCGTAATTTTTTGGGTATTGCATGTATGCCTCACTTGACTCTCGACGCAACCGTGAGCGTGATGCTATGTCAAATAGCATGGCTGCCGGTCAATAAACGTCAGTCGAATTTAAAAAAGAGATAACGACTCAGATGAGCCATTAAAGATAGGTAAAATAGCCGGTAATTATAACAATTTTTTACCGTTTAAAAAACGTTATACGAAAAACTATTTAAATTAACTGCTATTGCCATTAATCATAAAGGTGCATCAATAAAAGCTTGATAAACCTCGAATGGATTTATTTACCAGGACTGAGTGGTACAATGCGGTCAGCCTGCCCACTGGCCAGCATATGGTGGCTGCCGTAAGCTTCTGGGTTAATCTGCAAATAGGCATTCATCTGCCCAATAGCGTCGCCGTCATTGGTCGCCAAGATTTGCTCTTTAATCATCTCAACAGGCGGCAATGGCAAGTTTTTTAGCAAAGCCAAACGCTGAGCGTTATCACCCTTTAGCACAACCATCTCAATAAGTTGCCGCGCATCGATGGGTAAATCAGGGGTGTTTTGTGCCAATAATGCCAAATGATAAGCACCAGCTGCATCTTGATCCGCGACGATACGCTGCTCAATGGCAATATAAGTCGCTTCGGTTGCGCCGCCTGCTACGCTAAGCTGATGGATACATTTAAGGGCAGAATTTGGCTCACTGCCCGCCATATCGATTAAACGGGTTGATTCGTTTTTTAGATACTCGCGGCGTTTTTCGATAGCCGCTTGTTCAGCCGCCTCCTGCTGCTCCGTTAATTCTGTGTTTGGCAATTCCGTGTTTGCTAAGTGATTACTCATATAACTCTCGCTTTTAGGCAAAATATATTTATCTTGGACACTATATGGGGCTAAAAGCGATAAAAACAATAAATTGCATAGACAATAAAAAACCCGAATAGCCTTTCTTCATAAAGTAGAATGGCTATTCAGGTTTACTTTGCTGCAATTTCTAAATGATTTATTGAGGCTTATTAACTGCCCAATAAAAACGCTTAATCATTAAGCAGCAGGACTATTGGCTTCAACCAAAGGTTTTAGCTCGCCTGATTGGTACATCTGTAAAATGATGTCTGAACCACCCATCAATTCACCGTCAATCCATAATTGCGGGAACGTTGGCCAATTAGCAATCTTCGGTAACGTAGCACGAATTTCTGGGTTTTCTAGAATATTAACATAGGCAAACGGACGGCCAATTTGGGTCAAAACCTCAATCGACTTAGCAGAAAAACCACACTGTGGAAACTGCGGCGTGCCTTTCATATAAAGGATGACTTTATTGTCTTTGATTTGATCACGAATCAGCTGTTCAACATCGTTTGCAGCAGTATTTGGGGTTTGCTCACTCATAAAAGCTCCTATTTATTAAAACTATTATCAAAAAGAGATATGTCACGCTAAATTTGGCCTGTGGCTGCTACATGGGGCGATTGCCGTTTATTGCAACCATCATGACTCACTACTAAGCCATTAGGGATTAAACATTAGGCATATTAGCATCTGAAACGTTAACATCAGAAATAGTATTGCTAGCCATATTGTCGTCAGACATCATCATATTTGGTACCAATAATACCACGGCATTGGCCATAATGCCCTCTTGGCGACCGGTAAAGCCCAATTTTTCAGTCGTTGTGGCTTTAATGCTGACATTACTCACAGCTGTTTGCAAGTCACTGGCGATATTTTCGCGCATCGCCAAATTATAGGGTGCCAATTTTGGGCGCTCACACATCACAGTAATATCAGCATTGCCTAAAGTATAACCGGCAGCTTGGACTTTACCATACACATAACGGAGTAGGACGCGCGAATCCAAACCGGCGTGCGCGGCATCGGTATCTGGGAAATGTTGCCCAATATCCCCAAGTGCCAATGCACCAAGCAGTGCGTCAGCAAGCGCATGGAGCACCACATCGCCATCAGAATGCGCAAGCAAACTATGGGTATGCTCTATCGGCACGCCCGCCAGTATCACGTATTGCTGCTGCTCGCCCGTATTATGAAACGCATGAACATCGATACCTTGACCAATTTTTATCATTATTATTCCAAGTGAATTACTAAGTGAATTACTAAGTGAATGAAGAGTGATTAAAATAATTTAGAACCGCTATCTAAATTTCTAAAGCGCTTTTAGACAACATGAGCGTGCATAGCTCGCCACCGCTTACGATTAACTGTTATAATATGACGCTTATTTTATCACAATACCCAGTCCAAAATACCCCGTCCAAAAAATGAGATGACCTTATCCGCTGACTAAGTCTATCACTCTTAGTCTTTTTATCGATGAATAGGGGCATTTTATACTTTGGGTAAGGTATAAATTGTTGAGCAATTCTATGTCAGCCACGCCAAACACCTCAAGTCTACCCGTTTCAGACGCTTTTAGCATCCATCGTCCTTTGACGCTTGCCAATATTGACAATCCTAGCAGCAAGCACGTCATCGTTGGTATGTCAGGCGGCGTCGACTCTTCCGTATCTGCCGTTTTGCTCCAGCAAGCAGGCTTTAAAGTGGAAGGTCTGTTTATGAAGAACTGGGAAGAAGATGACGGCACCGAATACTGTACGGCGATGGACGACCTAGCAGATGCGCAAGCGGTATGTGACAAAATCGGTATCAAGCTGCACACCGCTAATTTTGCGATGGAATATTGGGATCGCGTGTTTGAGCATTTCTTAGCAGAGTACAAAGCCGGACGCACGCCAAATCCAGATATTTTATGCAATAAAGAAATCAAATTTAAAGCGTTCTTAGATTATGCGTTGACCCTCGGTGCTGATTATATTGCCACTGGTCACTATACGCGCCGCAGCGTGAACTATGAAAATAACAACGGTGAAACCGTCGCCCAGCTCTTGTGTGGACTAGATAATAATAAAGACCAAAGCTACTTCTTACATGCGGTCGGCGGCGATAAAATCGCTAAAACGCTGTTCCCGGTAGGCGAGCTTGAAAAACCAGTCGTGCGTCAAATCGCTGAAGAACATGACTTGGCGACGGCTAAAAAGAAAGATTCTACTGGTATTTGCTTCATTGGTGAGCGCCGTTTTAAAGACTTTTTACAACAGTACTTGCCAGCACAAAAAGGCGATATCGTCACCGACGACGGTCATGTGATAGGTCAGCATGATGGCTTGATGTATTATACTTTAGGTCAGCGCGGCGGCATCGGTATCGGCGGCGTCAAAGACCGTCCAGAAGAGCCTTGGTTTGTACTAGCAAAAGATTTGGCTAAAAACCGTTTGATCGTCGGTCAAGGTCATGAGCATCCGATGCTGATGAGTAATGAGCTACAAGCTTATAAGCTTGACTGGGTCGAAGGCTTGCCGCCTGCCGATATTTTTAGCACGGAAGGCTTACGCTGTATGGCAAAATCTCGCTATCGTCAGCCCGATCAGGCCTGCCGTGTTTACGCGCTAAATGATGATGGCAGTGAAGTCCGTGTGGTATTTGATGAGCCGCAACGAGCCGTTACGCCTGGTCAATCAGCGGTATTTTATATCGATGAGGTGTGTCTTGGTGGCGGTGTGATTGCCGCTATCGATGCGCCTTGTGGGTTTTGATTTTAAATAACTTTCAACCTTTCTTCATTTTTGCTTATTTTTAACACTTTTACTCCTGTTACTTTTGACAACTATTTGAGGCATCACTATGACTCCACTTACCGCACTCTCTCCAATCGATGGCCGTTACGCATCTAAAGCCGACAGCTTGCGTCCTTATCTATCTGAATTTGGTCTGATTAAAGCTCGCGTTACCGTCGAGATTCGCTGGTTACAGTCATTGGCAGATAATAGCGCAATTGGTGAGTTGGCAGCGTTTGATGCCGATACCAATGCCTTTTTAAACAGCATCGTTGACGACTTTAGCGAAGCGGACGCGCAAACGATTAAAGATATCGAAGCGACGACCAACCATGATGTCAAAGCGGTTGAATACTTTATCAAAGACAAATTTCGTGGTAATCAGCAGTTAGAAGACAGCTTGGAGTTTATTCATTTCGCTTGTACCAGTGAAGATATCAACAACTTGTCATACGCATTGATGCTAAAAGACAGCCGCGAGATTGTGGTTGCAAAAATGCAACAAGTGACCGATAGCATTGTTGATTTGGCGATTACTCATGCTGACCAGCCAATGCTATCACGCACGCACGGTCAAACTGCAAGTCCAACGACTTTGGGCAAAGAGATGGCAAACGTCGCTTATCGCTTAGCCCGCCAAATCAAACAAATCGGTCAAGTTGAGCTACTCGGCAAAATTAATGGCGCGGTTGGTAACTATAACGCGCACTTTTCAGCCTATCCTGATGTTGATTGGCAAGCACACGCTGAGCAGTTTATTGACCAGCACCTAAAGCTAACCTTTAACCCTTACACTACCCAAATCGAGCCGCATGACTATATCGCTGAATTGTTCGATGTGGTCAAACGTTTTAATACCATCTTGATCGATTTTAACCGTGATATTTGGCAATATATTAGCTTAGGCTATTTTAAGCAGCGCCTAAAAGATGGTGAAGTGGGCTCTTCTACCATGCCGCACAAAGTCAATCCGATTGATTTTGAAAACTCAGAAGGTAACTTGGGCGTGGCGAACGCGATGCTTGCACATTTGGGTGAAAAACTACCAATTTCACGTATGCAGCGCGATTTATCAGACTCGACTGTACTGCGCAATATCGGTGTTGGCTTAGCGCAAAGTATGATTGCTTATGATGCGTGCCTAAAAGGCGTTGGTAAACTTGAATTGAATGCACAGCGTTTAAATGACGACTTAGATAACGCGCAAGAAGTATTGGCTGAGCCGATTCAAACGGTCATGCGTCGTTACCGTGTTGAGAACCCGTACGAAAAACTCAAAGCCTTGACCCGTGGCAATGCCATGACACGTGAGGCCATGCTGACTTTCGTAGAAAGCGATGAATTATCTGCGGTTTCAGATAGCGATAAAGCGCGCCTACGTGAGCTGACGCCTGCGACTTATACTGGTAATGCCGCTGAGCAAGCTCGCACGATTAAAGACTGGATTGCTAAGATTTAATCTCTGATCAAGCTTGAAGTAGCTAGCGGACATATTTTGAAATAGATATAAATGAGTAGGACTGCCTATTCATTTATATTAAGAAAAACATTAACCTTACCTACTATTACTTGTCTTAAAAGACAGTTAGTTAATGGGTAAGGTTTTATTTTTTATCTTTTTTATCATCGTCATCACTGTCGCCCGGTATGATGGCTTTACCGACCGCCACTGTGCCTTTGACCACGCCTTTGGTGGTTTTATAAGCGATTTTAGCTGGCACGGTCACAACCTTGTGCACACAAGCTTGTAATAAAAATACGCTGGCGATAATAACGATAAAATGTAATTTTTTCATAAACTTCCTACGATTGATGAGGTGTTCTGACAGCAACTATTCATACGGTAATACTCGCTATCAGCTAGGCGATAATCATAAACTATTAAAACTTTCCTATAAAGCATCTCTTGTTATTTCTCTTATACCCATTTTTAGACATGGATTTATCAATGACCACAATTTCTCTTTGCTTGCCCGACTCTATCACGCCTGAGCAATTTTTAAGTGAATATTGGCAAAAAAAACCGCTCCTTATTAAGCAAGGCTTACCGCAGCTAATTGACATGTTTGAGCCAGACGATATGCTTGGTCTTGCTATTGAAGAAGACGCGGCTGCACGCCTGCTCACCCAAGCCGCTACTAAGCAAGACGGCCTAGCGCAATGGCAACTTAAAAAAAGTCCCTTAACTGAAAGCGATTTTGACAATTTGCCTGAACAATGGACGGTACTGGTACAAAACCTTGAACAATGGTCGCCTGAGCTCGGACAGTTGTGGCAAGCGTTTGATTTTATCCCGCAGTGGCAACGCGACGATATCATGGTGTCTTATGCGCCAAAAGGCGGCTCAGTCGGCAAGCATTATGATGATTACGATGTGTTTTTAGCGCAAGGCTACGGTCAGCGTCGTTGGCAGCTTGGCAAATTTTGTGATAAAAACACTGAGTTTGTCGCCGATGAGCCGATTAGATTGTTCGATGATATGGGCGAGATTATTTTTGATGAGATATTAGAGGCGGGCGACGTACTTTATGTGCCGCCGAAATTATCACACTTTGGCGTCGCGCAAGATGATTGCCTAACCTTCTCTTTTGGTTGTCGTCGTCCGAATTTGATGCAAATCATCGACAGTCTGGCTGATATTGCTACCAACGACAGCGATTTATTTATTCCAATGCTACTGCCACAAACACTACAAGCGTCGGGTGAATTGACAGCAAGCAGTATCGAGGCGATTAAAGACCAGCTCTTACAAATGCTCCAATCTGAGCGCGGCAACGATATCATTCGTCAAGCAGTATCCGAAGTTGTTAGTAAACGCCAGTATGATGCGCTGGTGCCAGAAGAAACGCTAGATACTGATGAGTTGATGCAGGCCCTATCAGATGGCGCAACGCTACAAGCCGACTATAGCAATCGTTTGCTGTATAGCCAAACCAATGATGGCGTGACGCTATATGCCAACGGTCAGCGCCTTGATGGTTTGGATGCGGAAGCGGCCGCTGTGCTAATGCGTTTAGCCAATGGTAAGCATTTACAAACTCAAGATGTTAAAAATATTGACCCAGATGATTTAAGCGAATGGTTAGAGAATGGTTGGGTGTGGCTACAATATCCCGAATGATACGGTAGCCATAACCACTCAATAATTATGAGTGTTGTTGAAAAATTCACCTTGAAATAAGCTGGCTATTTGTCAGCTTATTTTATATCACCCCTTTTTTATAACGGCTCATGCCAGCAATGACTGTTTCTTCAATCACTCTATCGTCGCCAAGCATCATCAGCACAAATAACTGCTCATCGAGTGATTTTGTCTGCCTCATACGGCGCGTAAGTAACTCTGTCGCGCCCATGTCTATTATTACAAAATCCGCTTCTTTATCAGGCATAAAGTTACCGATTTTATCGTCTAATAATAGCGACTGCGCGTTACCCAAAGTAATCTGATACAAGCCTTGATGCGCGGATAATGGGTTGTTTTGTAATTGTTGCACTTTATAAGCTTCCGATAACGTCGTCAGCATCGACAAACTGGTTCCTGCCCCTACATCGGTGGCGATACTAACGCCGGTATAACGTAAAGTCTTAGATAAATTAAACAAACCACTACCCAAAAATAAATTGGACGTTGGACAATGGGCAATTTGCGTCCCAGTATCACGCAGCACCTCATACTCTGATGCTTCAAGATAAATACCATGAGCTAAAGTAGTTCGCCTTCCCAGTAACCCCAAATCATGATAAACGTCGAGATAGCCCGTATGTTTGGGATAAAGCTCACGTACAAAGGCAATTTCAGCCAGGTTTTCGGCCAGATGCGTTTGCAGATATACACTCTCATAGCTGCGATATAACTCACCAGCCATTTGCAGCTGTTTTGGCGTCGATGTGATGGCAAATCTTGGCGTAATCGCCACATGTTGACGCCCGTGCTCGTGCCATTTGTCAATAATATTTTGCGAATCGCGGATACCTTTCTCAGTCGGTACACACAAATGCTCGGGCGCATTTTGATCCATCAGTACATTACCGGTAATCATGCGCGTATTTAGGCGAGTACTTTCTTCAAAAAACGCTTCAACAGACTCAGGATGACTGGTCGAAAACACCAAAGCGCTGGTCGTACCATTGGCAAGCAGCTGGTTTAAAAAGAACTTTGAGGTATCGTGCGCAACTTTTAGATCACCAAAATTGGCTTCGGTGACAAAGGTGTAATTGTTGAGCCAATCAAGCAATTGCTCACCAAAGGCGGCAATCATATCTATCTGCGGATAATGCACATGAGTGTCAATAAAGCCTGGCATGATTAGCTTGTCTTGATAATCGTGAATCTGTACGGGCGCTTTGCTCTGTTGTGCGCTACTACTAGCATATCGCGCCATAATCACATTTTTACTGCCATAGTCTAGCACGCGACCGCTCACATCATCGACGACCAAAGCACCTTCGGCAATATACTCAGGATAAACATTAATACCTGCGATTACAGGGCGCAATATGACGTTTTTATCAACCACTGGTAGTGTGGCATCATTGGCATGTGTATCGTTAGTGCTTGTATCACTGCTGTTGGTGCTTTTTTCTCTCTTAGCCAGATTGTCTTCGGTTAGATAATGCAGCAGTCGTGCTTGATAAATATGTATGGTCATAAAGGCGTCTCACCTAAATAGAGTAAAAGGCAATAAAGTTTTACTGATAAATGTTAATTAGAAATAATATTTATGCTTGATGATACAGCTGCAAAATTTGACTGGCGATAGATACCGCAACGGCCATTGGTTCTTTACCGCCAATCTCAAGGCCAATTGGCATCGTTACCTTATCAACGACTTTTTCGCTATAACCGCGCTGTAGCAACTTTTCTTTAAAGCGCTTGGCTTTGGTTGCTGAGCTGATACAGCCGACATAAGGCCGCGCACTGCTTTCCTTTAATGCAGTCTTTGAATCAGTAGCTAGCAAACAATCTAAAGCCGCGCGCACCAAGTCAAAATCAAGACTGTGATCATGAGTCATGACTAAAATAAAATATTGCGTACCTTTATTTGTAGATAGTCTGCGAGCGCCATTGGTCAAAAATGGACGGATAAAATCAACCGGATCGTCGTCAATATGCACACGAATATGCGCTGGTAATTGGTCATTTACCTGTCCGTCCACTGTGCCAGATTCAGCGCTCAGATAACGCTCAAACATCTCAGGACGACTGTCTATCCAGTCCACTTGACAAGGCAGCTCAGCCAATATGCTCATTAATGCGGTAGCTACGTGTCCGCCCCCAAAAACCAATAGCGACATCGGTGGTGTTAAGTGAAAGCATTCAAACATCACCGTCACGCTACCACCGCAGCATTGTGCTAACTTAGCACCCAATGGGTAGTGTTTGCTGTAAACTGCTTCACGGCGTACCGCTTGTGCTTTTGCAGACCTGCCTGCTTTTAATGGTTGAGAGGAGGCTTTCGAATTATTTGGCTCAAGCTCGCCATTTAATAGTTGCCGCGCTGTTAGCGTCACATCATGCTCTAAACTCCCACCGCCCAGCGTATCGCAGCAGTCATCGAGCGTGACAATCATTTTAGATTGTAGCTCGCGAGGTGCCGAACCATTGACTGCAACGACCGTCGCTAATACATGGGCAACCCCCTGCTGCTGATATTGCGCCAGTCCCTCATACCATTTCGTTGGTGGCATTGGCGTGATAAGTGACTTATTCACTGTGCGCAGGTCCACGAGCCGTTGAGACGTTGGGGTTTTCTATCGCCTCAGGCTCTTCATCAAACAACTGACCTTCAGACGCAGGCGGTGTCATGTCTGTCGCATGCGCTACTTGCTGCGGCAGTACGCGATCGTCATCAATGCCGCAGTCATCGTCAGCTGGTGTTAAGCTTTCAATGGTTTCGGTATCTGGTTTAGAAGCGATTTCCCACGCTTGACCTTGTAGACGCATGACGGCTTTTAGTACGGCCTCTGGCGTCGCAGGCATGGTCAGCTCTGGGTTTTTCTTATAATCACCCAAGCTTGCGATGGCATTATTAATCGCACACCAAACGCTCGCTGCTAGCATAAACGGTGGCTCACCAACGGCTTTAGAATTATAAATGGTCTGCTCTTCATTTTTACGATCAAACAGTTTGACGCGCCATTGTTTAGGCAAATCATGTGCCGTCGGAATTTTATAATTAGCGGGACTGTTAGAAGCAAGCTTGCCTTTTTTATCCCAAATAAGCTCCTCAGTGGTCAGCCAGCCCATACCTTGCACAAAACCTCCTTCAATCTGACCAATATCAACTGCAGGATTAATCGATTGTCCGACATCATGCAAGATATCGCAGCGCAGCACTTTGTACTCTCCTGTTAAAGTGTCAATCTCAACTTCTGCGCAGGCAGCGCCCAAGGCAAAATAAAAAAACGGTCGACCCCACGCTTTTGAGCGGTCGTAAAATATCTTTGGCGTTTTGTAATAGCCGGTCGAAGACAAACTGATACGGTGCTGATAAGCAAGCAAAACAAAATCTGCAAAGGTAAGCACTTCTTTAGTCCCGATATGAACGTGATTGCGCTCAAAACGGACATCTTCGGCATTGACTTGAAAGTGCTCAGAAGCAAACTCAAGCAAACGATTTTTAATGGTGATACAGGCATTTTGCGCCGCTTTACCATTCATATCCGTACCCGATGAGGCAGCCGTCGGCGAGGTATTTGGCACTTTATCGGTGCGAGTAGCAGTGGCTTTTACCGTATCTAAATCGACATCAAATTCATTAGCAACGATTTGGGCAATTTTAATATATAACCCTTGACCCATCTCGGTGCCGCCATGATTGACTTGAATCGTGCCATCGGTATAAATAAGTACCAAAGCGCCAGCTTGATTGAGGGTTTGCACGGTAAATGAGATACCGAATTTCACTGGCGTTAACGCTAGACCCCAGCGTTTATCATTGCCTTCAGCTTCAGCCTTTTTATTTGCTTCGATAATTTGCTGACGGCGCTTATCGTAATCGCTATCCTCTGCGAGCGTCCGCATGATAGTCGCCAAATCAAAATGCTCAATCGGCTGACCATAATGGGTGCTTTGACCGTTTTGATATAAGTTTGCTAGACGTACCTGCAACGGATCTCTACCCAACGTATAAGCAATGTGATCCATCATATATTCAGCGGTTAGCAAACCTTGTGGCCCACCAAAACCGCGATAAGCAGTGTTAGATACCGTATGGGTCTTGCAGCGGTGACCTGCTATCTGCGCGGCCGGATAATAGTAAGCATTATCACAATGAAACATCGCCCGATCGACAATAGCATCGGACAAATCAGGCGAATAGCCACATAGTCCTGCTAGCTGCATATCGACGCCAAGTATCTGTCCGTCTTCATTGACGCCGACCTCATAGCGATTGGAAAACTCGTGCCGTTTACCAGTCACCACCATGTCATCTTGTCGATCTAAGCGCATACTGACTGGCATATTTTGGCGCTTAGCCACGATAGCGCACAGGCACGCCCACGCCGCAGCTTGCGTTTCTTTACCGCCAAAGCCGCCGCCCATTCTACGGACAATGGTAGTCACCGCATGAAAGGGTAAATCGACTACTTCAGCGACCAGTTGCTGCACTTCGCTTGGATGCTGCGACGACGTATAAACTTCAAGGCCGCCATCATCACAAGGCACAACGTAAGATACCTGCCCCTCAAGATAAAAATGCTCTTGCCCAAGCATATGAATATGCCCTGCAATACGCGTCGGTGCTGATTTTAGCTCAGCTTGCGTATCACCGCGCTGCATAAAGTGGCTCGGCCGTACAAACTGCTCTTGCTCTAATGCGTCATCGATAGTCAAAATGGCTGCTAATGGCTCATATTCTATCAGCGCATTCAGCACTGCCTTTTTGGCCGCACGATGACTGGTTGCGACAACCGCAAACAAGGTTTGACCGACGTATTCGGTGACTTTATCTGCCATTAATGGATCGCCATCGAACACGGGCCCGATATCAGTCTTAGCAGGCAAATCCTGAAACGTAATGACATCGACCACCCCATCGGCCGCCCATACTGCACTCAAATCCATATGTAAGATACTGGCATGGGCGTGAGTGCTTTTACCAATCGCTACATGCAGGGTGTTTTGCGGTTTTAGCATGTCATCGACGTAGGTAGCCGTTCCCATCACATGGCTGATAGCACTGTCATGTTTGACTCCCGTACCGATTTTATTTTTTGGCGGGCGCTGTCGGCGTATACTATAACTGTCAAATAGTGAAGAATGATGGCTCATAGTGTCTCTTCCTTGTATTCTTTACAAATGGCGATAAACGTTAAGCGCTCGCAGGTTGTATATCCGCGACCAATTGCTTACCGCATTTAATCATTAAGCGCTGCACGACATGCATACGATACTCACGACTGGCTCTAACGTCCGTCATAGGCGAGACATCTAACGCCAACTTTTGCGCTGCCGCCTCAAAACTGGCAACCTCAACAGATTGCCCAACCAGTATTTCTTGACAATTTGTCGCCAATAAAGGAATCGCCGCCATTCCGCCAAGACCGAATTTTGCATCTTTAATCGTCAACCCATCTGCTACCAAATCGATTCTTGCTGCCAATAAACAAGCAGAAATGTCGTCTTCATAACGCTTACTTACCTTATGAACATATAAATACTGATGGTCTTGCAACAGTGGAATATGCAGCGCCACGATATAACTGCCAGCGCGTAGTTTGGTCTGTTTATAATCCAAGAAAAATGCCTGCAAAGGTATAATCTCATCAATACAACCACCTTTATCAGCCTCACTGCCCTCGATAGCTGCGCAATGACGCAAATGAATTTGCGCATCTAGTGCCAATAAAACCGGCGGCAAATCGCCAATTGGCGAAGCATTAGCGACGTTACCGCCAATGGTGCCCATGTTACGAATTTGCGGCGAGGCAATGCGTTCAAATAAATGAGCAAAACTTGGAAAATACTCTTCAAGGACAGGTAGCAGTTGCTGATAACTCATGCCCGCGCCCAATATTAAAGATGGTACTGCCGATTTCATTTCGCTATTAACCTTGTCGCTGTTAACTTTATCGGCATTAACTCTAGATTTCTCATCAGTATGTTGATGTAAGTCTTGTAGCGACCAAGTTTTTAGCGCCTCAACCGCTGACAGTTGCACAATCACTTCATGATCGACCAGGTGCTGGGTCACGCTTAACCCCAAATCAGTACCACCTGCCCAAATGGTTGCGTTTGGATACGCGGCTAACACCTGATTGAGCTCGTCAATGGACTGCGGAATAAAGAGTTTGCGTGCTGCTTGCGTGAGTGCAGGCTCAATAGTATTGCTAGCAGCGTGTTTGCTGTTTGCCATTGCATCGGTTGCCAGCTTTATCGTTAAATCTTTAGCAAAGATTTGCTCAGCATCGCGCTGTTTGCCAATTTTGCCCATCGCTAAACCCGCATCGATAATAGGACGATAACCGGTACAGCGGCACAGATTTCCGGATATAGCAGCGACAATATCATCGTAACTAAGATCGTCCGATGCCAGTCCTGCTGCCAGTTGCAGACGATGGTTTTCATAAGTACTCGCCAGCGTCATGACAAATCCAGGCGTACAAAAACCGCACTGCGAGCCATGACAATCAACCATGGCTTGCTGAGCTGGGTGCAATAAGGCGCGATCTGGGTGATTGGCGGGATTATCGGCGATATAAGCGGCAGTCATCAGATGATGATCATCCATCAATGACAGTAGCGTGATACAAGCATTAAGGGTATAAAAAGGTGCTTGCATAGATTGGTCTGCGTCATGAGCAGGCAAGCGCTGCGCCATGATGGTACACGCGCCGCAGTCGCCACTCGCGCAGCCTTCCTTGGTATCGGTTTGCTTTTCATGCAGGCGTAGATACTCAAGAACGGTGGTGTTCGGGTTTAGATCAGTGACTTGTTTGTACTGACCGTTCAAATAAAAACGAATCATAGCAACGCTCGGCTGTCAGGATAAAAGGCAGATAAAAACTATAGTTTTATCTGAAATCGAATATAAAATGTTAACAATCAATATCTGCAAAGGTCAGGCGTTATTACGACACCGCCCTAAGGTAGTATTCAATTATCATGTTAATAATATTTATACGATGACGATCATCATACCTACATCAATACTGATAGTTATACGGGTATTGAATAAGCTGACTGCCTATCTGACTACTGACTTGCTCAGGCTTAATCGGTTTGCGGTTTGAACTTTTTAATTCACCAATCATCTATGCGTCAATTAAAAAGCGGTCATAAAGGTTTGGGTATAGGTGAGGCTACCTACCCTATTGGAAAAGCGGAGAATATAAGCATGGGTCACACTCCTTTTTAGCTTAAAGTACCTCAACATTCCGTGTTGAAGCTGTCTATTAGCATTCAATGAATAAATGCTGACTAAACGGTTAACTTATACTAGCACTAACTTTATTTAACTTACAACTCAAAAAAGCACATTATTTTGTTTAATAATTCAAAAGCTTTTTAATACTATATATTTTTAGCCAACCTTCCTGATTAATTTTATCCTTAATTTTTCATAAAACAATAAAAAAACGGTCAGTAATCACTTCCCAAATTGCTTGGAAAATGGCTACTGACCGCCGCTTATACAATACTAGTTTTTTTATTTAGCTTTACAGCACTTACTCGGTGCCAAGCTCGAGCAAGCTGGCATTACCGCCAATCGCTGTGGTATTAATGGTCCTTACCCGCTCAGTGACAAAGCGGTATAGATAATCAGGCGTTAGCATCTCTGACATCCCCTCCATATCAGTGACGGCAATAACTTGCGTCAAGATACCATCGGTCTTAGCAAGCTCTTGGCTGATGGCTTGCACCTCGCTTTGGTTGCCTGCGACCGCGACTTGCGCCAATCGATCAATATATAGCAGTGTAATGGTTTGCGAATCATTGGCAACGCTTAATACGTCATCGCTGATGCCAGTGTCATGCAATATTTTTGCCGCTTCAATACACATCTCGCTCTGACTTGGGCAATGCAATATCACCTCGTTGCCAGTCAGTAAAGCTGCGACCAGCTGACCAAGCACCGCCATCGCGCGAGCAGATTCGCCGCCGATAACCATGGTTTTGCCGCGAGCAGTCACGTACAAATCATTGGACTCACCTGTTGCGCCCGTCATACGCTGTACGTCATCGAGCATCGGTGCGGCATTTAATAAATGGGTAAATAAACGCTTGGCTTTATTGGCGTCACCAGTAAGCAAAGCCAATTTAGCAACAGCTGCTTGCAGATAAGTTGCTCGCTCTACCGCGCTTAATAACCGCCAAGCTTCACAAACTTGGGCATGATTCTTTTTAAATTCATTCGCCATCTTGCTACTCCTTATGCGATTTGGGTAAGGGTTTCAGTGCTATTATTTTCTACCGCCGTGTTCGACTCAGTACACAGCTGCATCAGACGCGCAACGTAATGCGGTCCGCCAGCTTTTGGACCCGTACCAGACAGACCACAGCCACCAAACGGTTGCACGTTAACGACAGCACCGATTTGGTTGCGGTTAATGTAAGTGTTGCCGACAAAGGCACGGCGCTCGATATGCTCGGCGATATTTTCAATACGGCTGTGGATACCCAAGGTCAAACCAAAACCTGTGCTATTAATCGCATCAATAAGCTTATTCAAGTCGCGCGCTTGATAACGTAGCACATGCAATATCGGACCAAAGTGCTCACCGCCAATCACATCGATACTTTTCACCTCAATCGCGGTTGGCAAAACAAAGGTAGAGCGCTCTTCGCTAACCACTGAGCTTGCGCTCATCGGCGTCTGCGCCAAGATCGTCGCCGTTGGTTCAGCCGCCATACGTTCGATATGCGCGTCCAAACTTTGCTTGGCATCAGCATCAATTACTGGACCGACGTCGGTTGCGGCATACAATGGATTGCCGACGACCAATTCTGCCATCGTTCCTTGTAACAGCTCGATTAAATTGTCCGCTACTTCTTCTTGCACACATAAAATACGACACGCAGAACAGCGTTGACCTGCCGAACCAAAGGCAGATAATACCGCATCTTTAACCACTTGCTCGGGCAATGCGGTTGAATCGACAACCATGGCATTCTGACCGCCGGTTTCGGCTATCAATACTGGCAACTCACCACTGATTTGCTGATGCAGGCTCTGATTGATATGCTGCGCCGTTTGGGTTGAACCGGTGAAAATAACGCCTGCAATATTATCGGCAGCGGTCAACGTGCCGCCAACTTCGCCAGCGCCAACAACAAACTGCAAAGCGTCTACCGGCACGCCAGCTTGATACATCAGCTGCACAGCAAAATGCGCGATTAAGCTGGTTTGCTCGGCAGGCTTGGCGACTACAGTATTACCTGCGGCAAGCGCCGCCATGATTTGACCAGTATAAATTGCCAAAGGAAAATTCCACGGGCTGATACAAACAAAGGTGCCCCGTGGCTTATACACTTGACGTGATTGCTTGCCTGCTAAGTCGGTAAACTCATAAACCTTGGCGTCGAGACGTTCTGCTTCATCGGCATAAAAACGGCAAAAATCAACCGCTTCTTTGATTTCATCAATGCCGTCTTGCATGGTTTTACCCGCTTCGATTTGGCAAAGCGCCATCAATTCAGCATAGTTTTCTTCATACAAGTCCGCTACTTTGCGCAAAATAGCAGCGCGCTTTGCCGCAGGTACGGCTTGCCATACGCTTTGACCAGCGACGGCAGCATCAATAGCTTGCTGCGCAATATCAGCATTGGCGTGGGTGACTTCGCCTGCGATGACTTCATGATTCCAAGGCGCGCGTACGGTTTGCGACTCAAGTTTTTCAGAGTTGCCATCGACTTTATGTGCATCAACTGCGTTGCCGTTAATAATAGAAGTTGCCGACCAAGTTTTATGCAAATGGCTATCAATAGCGGCTTTAAATAGTAGCCACTGCGACTCTACAAAGATATTAGGGCCAAAACTGGCTCGGCGCGCGCCATAGATATCTAGCGGCAACGGAATATCAGGGTTATGCAAAGTAGCATTGGTCAATAACTTATCGTATGGGTGCACGGTGAGCTTATCAATGGGATAAGACTTATCTAATAACTGATGCACAAACGAGCTATTGGCACCGTTTTCTAGTAAGCGGCGTACCAAGTACGGTAGCAAGTCTTTATGAGCGCCAACAGGTGCATAAATACGCACGGGGATTTTGTAAGCTTGCAGAATATGGTCATAAAGCGCATCGCCCATGCCATGAAGACGCTGGAACTCAAACTCTCTGTGCGCGCTCATGGTCATCACTGAAGCAAGCGTGTGCGCATTATGGGTAGCAAACTGTGGCCAAATCAAACCGCGCAAATGCTCTGACAATAAGAAGCGCGCACAGGCAAGATAAGCGGTGTCCGTGCCTTCTTTACGGGTCCAGACCGGATAGCCGGACAGTCCCTTTTGCTGCGCCAGTTTGATTTCAGTATCCCAATACGCGCCTTTGACCAGACGTACTGGAATACGGTCACCGACTTCAGTTGCCAAACGCGCAAGCCACGTCAAAACGGCAATCGCACGTTTAGAGTAACCTTGTACCACCAACCCTAAGCCATCCCAACCGGCGGTTAAGTTATCACGGTAAAGAGACTCAAACAGCTTTAAAGAAATCTCAAGACGGTCTGCTTCTTCAGCATCGATACTGATATCGACATTGACCTCACGGGCCGCTTCAATCAATAACAAGCAACGCTGACGCAGTAGTCCCATCACTTGCGCTTCTTGCGTCGCTTCATAACGCGGGTGCAATGCCGATAGCTTAATAGACACTGACGGCTTTGGCATACCTTCTTTTACCTTAATGCTAGCCGTCGCTTTAATCGCATGCAGGTAATCGTTAAAGTATTTTTCCGCATCTTTATGGGTAATCGCCGCCTCACCTAGCATATCAAACGAATAGGTATAGCCTTTATTACGATAAGGCTGGCTGTTTTTATTGGCGCCCTCGATGGTTTCGCCAAGTACAAACTGATGCCCCATAATGCGCATGGCTTTTTGCATGGCACTACGAATGACCGGCTCGCCCATTTTTTTGGTCATACGGTCCAAAAACCCAGCAGCGGTAGTATCACGATCAATACTGACAACGCGGCCCGTCATCATCATGCCCCACGTCGAGGCATTGACCATAAAACCGTTGTCATTTTTGATGTGTTTTTTCCAGTCAGCGACGCTCATTTTGTCGTGGATAAGCGCATCAGCGGTATAATTGTCTGGCACTCGAATCAAGGCTTCTGCCAAACTCATGAGCAAGATACCTTCTTGGGTATCAAGGCTATATTCAAGCAATAATGAATCAACCATTTTTACGGCTTTGCCATCATTACGCACATGCTCGACCAATTGACGAGTTTGCGTAGCAGCCCCTTCACGCTCGGCATCCGTTGGTTTGGCGAGCGGCAACAAGTCCGTCAACCAGCGCTCCTCGTCCACACTATATAAAGGTGAAATACGGGAGAATAGCTCGTTCGACGATTGACCGAGATAAGCGGGCTTTAATATATCGAGCGGATTAAATAAAATCGGCTCTTGCGGGGTAAATTGGTCTACTGGGTTCATAACAACTCCATAACTATCGTTTAAAAACCATAATAAATGGTGCGGTGGGAGCTTTGATTGCTAAAGATATAGCGGCAATTATTGTGAAACGTTCTTAAAACTTCACCCCTACTATTCTTGATAACAAACATCTTTGCTATCGAATAGTGGATAAATAATAACAACTATAGAAATAAGCCAATTAGCAATAAACAAAAGACCAAACAGCGCCATTATAAAACGAGAAAATCCAGCATAGGCTGGAAACGGTCAAGTAGGTCGTTTTAGTGTTAAACGGGCTACGTTAACAATATAAAGGCAACAACAAACAGCTAAGCGGCATTAGTGCCTTCTTCTTGTTAGTAGTGAAAGGAGGTGATGCTCAAAGGTAAGTGACGTTTCATAGAGGTTTGCGTTCATAAAATCTAACATTTATAACATCTGAGTTTTATGGAAACTTAAAGCCTAATAAACACTTATCTGTCATCTTATAGAATACTAATTCACTGTAAGAAAAACCTCTACGGCGTTGATTGAGGTGATGCGCTTAACTTCGACATGGTAGCATGAAAAAAATTTTCCAACTAACGAATTTACCTATTTTAACCAAACAAAATACTGTTTAAAAACAAATGGTTATTAACCACTTATTAGAAATGACGCTTTAGTTATAAATTTATATTTACTATGGCTAATTAATCGTTTTTGAATCAATGACTTGTCTTTATTTATTTCAGCCATTTAATTTAAACCCATACAGAATATGAGCGAATCAATAACGTAATCATTTTATTTAGTGCTGAAGATAGCGGTTTATAGTATTTATTTTTACGCATAAAAAACCCTTCTCATTTAAAATAAGAAGGGTTTAATGAGCAAAGCTGAGCATTTATCAAATGACTAAAAATGACTGCAATTTAAATTACAATCTTAGATAAACACAATCTTCGCAAGTAACACGGCCGTTAATATCCAAACAGGAATACTCACGTCAGAGAACTTACCGGCGACGACTTTAATAGCAGCAAAGGTAATAAATCCAAGCGCGATACCATCAGCGATTGAGTAAGTTAATGGCGTAAACAACAACACAACGACAACGGGCGCCGCCTCTGTTAGATCTAACCAATCAACATCTTTTAGAGTACCCATCATCAGTACAGCGACATAAAAAATAGCGCCTGCTGTTGCATAGCCTGGAATCATACCAGCAAGTGGAGCAAAAAACATACTTAATAAGAATAGCACCCCGACCGTCACAGCGACTAATCCAGTACGTCCTCCGGCTGCAATACCTGACACACTCTCAACAAAGCTGGTGGTCGATGAAGTACCTAGTAGCGTACCCGCAACCGTGGCGCTCGAATCTGCCAGTAGCGCTTTGCCCATATTAGGTATTTTGCCATCCTTACCAATTAAGCCTGCTTGACTGGTCGTTGCAATCAACGTACCAGCGGTATCGAATAAATCGACGAATAAAAAAGCAAAAATAACACTAATCATCGCTACGTCAAATGCACCAGCAATATCAAGCTGCATCAGCGTTGGCGCTATCGGTGGCGGTGCCGATATAATGCCAGTAAATTGTGTGTTCCCAGTAATTAAGCTGATAAGCGCTACCAATAAAATCCCTATCGTTACTGCGCCGGGTATTTTTTTATGCGACAAGCCAACGATAACAATAAAGCCCAATGCCGCCATCGCAGGTGAGAACGCGGTCATATCGCCCAGTCCCACTAACGTCGCGTCATTATTGACGATGACGCCTGCGGTTTGTAAGGAGATAAAGGCTAAAAACGCACCGATACCAGCAACTACGCCTTGTTTAATACTGTCCGGAATAGAGTTGATAATCAATTCACGAATTTTAAAAAGGCTTAATAATATAAATATACAACCGGACAAAAATACCGCACCAAGTGCGGTTTGCCACGAGTAGCCCATTCCTAAAACCACGCCGTACGTAAAGAAGGCGTTAAGTCCCATACCGGGAGCTAGCGCGACTGGCAGGCGAGCATAAATCCCCATAATAAAACACCCAACTGCGGCGGCAAGACATGTGGCGACAAACACCGCACCTTTATCCATACCAGCGTCAGCAAGGACGTTAGGGTTGACAAAAATAATGTAAGCCATCGTTAAAAACGTGGTGACACCGGCTAAAATCTCTGTTTTGATCGTGGTATTTTCACCATTAATACCAAAATAGCGTTCGATTGCGTTCATAAGAGTCGCTTCCAAATTGCAGTAAGTAAATTATCATTATTTAACTGTATTGATAAGTGTCGCTTCCAAATTGCGACGCTCGATGCTGCGTTTAAATCAAACATATAAAATACACCCAAATTGCGACGATAAATGACGCTTCCAGATTGCGACTGTAAATGACGCTGATACACTAAGGTTAAAGACGATGTTTTTAATCCGTTATCCACACATAATTTGGTAAATACGAACCATCATGAAAAATGACAGCAACAAACCATAACATTCTAGTGAAATTCGCTTAAAATTTCAATGAATGGCGACATCTTCTTAGTATAAGAGTGCAAATTAGTTGACCATATGGACAATATTATAAAATACTCGTGCTGTCATTATTTTTTCATATATTTATTGAGAGCGATTTATGCACTGCCATTAACATATTATTAATGATATTTGCGTGATTTAGCAGTACACTAACGGGTTGATATAAAACCCCTTATTAGATTAACTATTATTCATTATCCATGAGCCGCTTACATGCCTGAATCCTTAAATATTATCGACCTAATCACCCAAGCCAGTTTATTGGTACAGATTGTGATGGCATTATTGTTATTAGCGTCATTGCTCAGTTGGGTGATTATTTTTCGTATGAGTGCGCGTCTTGGTACCGCCAGAAATTTTGACCAGCAGTTTGAAACCTGGTTTTGGTCAGGGGAAGATTTGGCAAAGCTGTATCAAGGCGTCCAAGGCTCGCCTGAACGCCAAGGGCTTGAGCAAATTTTTTATGTTGGGTTCTCTGAATACCTAAGAATGCATAAAAAACGTCAGCCTAAAGACGACATCATCGACGGCGTTGAGCGTAAGCTGCGGGTTGGATTGGGTCGTCAGCAGCAATTATTAGAGTCGGGGCTAACGACGCTGGCAAGTATTGGTTCAGTGGCGCCTTATGTCGGTTTATTCGGTACTGTTTGGGGTATTATGAATGCATTTTTAGGACTGTCACAAAGCGAGCAAGCGACCTTAGCGACTGTGGCGCCCGGTATTGCCGAAGCTTTGATTGCCACTGCTATGGGTTTGTTTGCCGCGATCCCTGCGGTATTGGCGTATAACCATTTTACCGCCAAAGCGAGCCGCTTATACGACTCTCGTGCCTTGTTTTGTGACGAGATGACAGGCATGCTACAGCGCGAGACCAATATTGAGATTCCGCAAGCGGGTACGCAAGTAAGCCAAACCAATCAAAGCGTTCAAAATAGCCAAAGTACTCAGGTAACTGGTCTATGAAACAAAGCCCTTATCGCCGTGAGAAAAAAGCGCTAAATGCGGAGATGAACGTCGTTCCCTATATCGACGTCATGCTCGTGCTGCTGGTGATATTTATGGTCACCGCGCCAATGCTGATAACGGGCGTCGATGTTGATTTGCCAAAAGAGCAAACCAATACCATCAGTCAAAGCCAGCTACCTGTGATTGTATCGTTGACCGATAGCGGCGAGATTTTTATCAGTTATGAAAATAACATCGACCTGCCGATTAGTGAGCCGGAACTGATTGATACCTTAACCAACTTGCAAAATCAAAATACCGATGCTGGCGCTCAGCCTTTACAAGTGATGATTAACGCTGATAAAAACAATCAGTATGGCGCTATCATGACACTGATGGCAACCTTGCAACAAGCAGGCATCCAAAAGGTAGGACTATTGACGGGTGCGCCATTACCCGCGCCTTCTTTATAATCTGTCTACCCTGCTCTTAGATTAACTTTGATTGGCTCAGCTGGTTATAATAAAGTCGTTCATTTGATAAATATCGTATTTGAGTATCCCAACTATGCGTAATGCGCCCACCGTTTATGTACCGACCGAACCTGAAGGTAACGGGCTGACTTTACCGACACTTTTAAGCTTGTTGGCACACGGTCTTGTGATTGGCATACTGGCTTATACGTATCAAAACATGGAAGTCGAGACCGCAGGTAGCATCGAAACCGTGATGATATCTCCTGAGCAATTGGCTGAGATGCAAGGCGAGATACTGGCCAATCGTGCCGCAGCGGCGAGCGCGATGCCAGCCGATAGCAGTGCAAGTGGCTCAGCAACTAATATGCCAGAAACCAGCTTTGATGACAGCGTCAGCTACGACAATCCAAACGAGCCGATTTCACAGCGCGTGCCTGTTTTTACTCGTTCTGACGAGGCGGTGAACCCTCGCCCGATGCTGATGAGCGAAGAGCAACACCAGCGCCTACTTGAGCAAAATCAAGAATATGAGCGCAATATGGCTGAGTGGGCAGCGCAGTTGGACGAATCTGTACTAGATGAGCATGATCAGGTTGAACAAGAAAGAAGAGCGCAGCTGATAGAAGAGCAAAAAAGGCTGCGAGATTTTCGTAATAAACAAAACAATCCGCCTAAGATTAAACGCCCTACTGCCAATGACAAAAATATAGAAATCAATACGGGCGGCTCAGGTAGCGCAGGACAGACCCTTAGCTTAGGAGATGATGGACAATCAACACTGTCTGGTGACGCCATCACTTCCAGCACTGCAAAAGGTAGCAGTCGCTCGGCATCAACAAGCGGTAGTCGCGGCGCCAGTAATAGTGAAATCATCAATTTAATCAAACGCAACTATAATCCGCCGACAGCAGCAAAAGGCTCGACGCAGCGTGCTACCTTGACCATCACAGTCAATGCCAGTGGCGCTGTCGTGAATGTCTCAGCGTCAGGACCTGATAGCGCGGTCAATGAAGCCGCCAAACAAGCGGTGCTCAATACCGGCAGCTTGCCAATTGATGCTGATGACCCCAAATATCCCACTTTTACCATACAGTTTAAAGGCAGTAATTAAGCAGTTGCCCATACACGATATTATTGCTAACGTTACCTTAAGCAACTTGCACCCGCGGCGATATCATTTTAACGTTATCATTGATTTAGTATTTATAAAAAACATTGTTCCCATCTAGGAGTTTGACTTAGTTATGCGCATTCATAAAAAACTATGCCTTTCTTTACTTGCCACTACCTCAAGCTTATTGCTTGCTCCTAGCGTCTTGGCGGCACCTGTCGTTTTAGAATTGGATTATGAGATTCCGGTACAACAAAGCCAAGTGGCTTTTGTCTCCTTTGCTGGCGATTCTACCTTATCACCGATTATATTAAACGATTTGAGCAAAACTGAGCTAAAAGTAACCAGTCAAAACCTACCGCAGCGGCCGCACAGCAGTAGCGAGTTAGCAGGTACTTTGCCCGTTTGGCAAAGTATCGGCATTCCTTACCTTGTCATCGGTAGCACGCGCAGCAATCGCGGTAAAGTGGTCACCGATTATGAAGTCATTGAGGTTAAAACCGGACGCGTGTTAGAAGGCAAGCAAACGTTAACCGCTGATAATAACAAAGAAAGCATGCGTTACGCCGCTCACGTGATTGCGGACAAAGTATATGAGCTGATCACCGGCATTCCCGGCGACTTCTCAGGACGCATTGCTTATATCGAAGAAATCGGCACCGGCAAAGAGAAAATCTCGCGCTTAAAGGTCATGGATGCTGACGGCGAAAACGCCAAAACCATCACAGAAGTGGCAGGCTCTATCTTCTCGCCAACTTGGTCACCTGATGGCAATCGCATTGCTTATTCAGTCCAGCGCGATAAATCTCACCCTGTTATTTATATTCAAAACGTAAGCGGCGGCGGGGCTACGCCATTGACGCCATTCCCAGGTAGCAATCTTAGTCCGTCATTTTCGCCCGATGGTAGCAAAATATTGTTTTCTAGTAGCTTTGAGGGTAGCGCCGATATTTATGAGATGAGCGCTAGTGGCGGTCAACCACGACGTCTGACCAATTGGCCAAGCAGTGAAGTACAACCAAGTTATGCCCCTGATGGCAAATCTTTTGTCTTTGTTAGTGACCGTGCCGGGTTTAACAAACCACGCATTTATCGTTATGAGTTTGGTTCAGGCCGTACCACGCAAGTATCGAATAGTGGCTATGCGACCAGCCCGCAGTTTAGTAGCGATGGCTCGCAAATCGCCTTTTTAAGTGGTCGTTCAGCTGCCATCATGAACAGTAGCGGCGCCATCACTGCGAACTTAGGCGCGACAGGTATCGATGAAGCACCAAGTTTTTCACCGAACGGTAAGCGTGTGGTTTTTGCTTCAAAGCAGGGCGGTAAAGGCGTACTGACTATTAAGTCATTGAACGGCGGCGATGCATTTGGTAAATCTGGTCAAGGTACTATCCGCTCCCCAGTTTGGTCATCTAGTCCTAGATAACTTAGCCATCTTTATTGCGTAAAATAGGGTTATGCTATACTAAATGATCACAAATAAAAAAAGCGCTCGATAAACATATCGGGCGCTTTTTTATTTTACCAAGAATGATAACTTGATTCTTATATCAGCCATCCACTTTTAAAAGTTATGAGCTAACATCCTAAGTGACATAACTCATCCCTATTCATCACTTGGATCACTAGCCGGCGGCACCGCGTGTCTCAATTGTTCAACATCTGCGGCGGTGACCGTATCCGTATAACCATTTAAATCAGTGACCACGTACTGCGTGACCGCTGCCATCTGCTCATCATTCATCATGTGATGGAACGATGGCATACCGCGAAAGCCATTAATTAAGATATCAATGATGTAATACTTTGACTGCATTTTGCTGTTATTGGCAAGTGGCGGATAATAGCCGGCACCATAAGCACCCTCGCCTTTGTGCATATGACAAGCTGCGCAAGAGTCATGGTAGAGTTTTTTGCCATCTGTTGTCACAAAGGCATTTGTCCCTTCGAACTTGGTTTCCCACTCAGCAATACTTGGGTCATTGTCCATAGTAGGAAGTGAGCTGTGATCAACGACATTGACGGCTGGTGCAGTAAGCTCCTCACGACTCATGTAAACGCCGCCCCAGCTACCGGTATTACGGCTTGCTTGATAATCGTCCGTTACGATGGGGTCTTGCTCATGTAGAGTTACCACCGTTTGTACATCGTCTGATTGTTGACTACAGCCTAAAAGTGCTGCACTACTCATCGCACCCAGCAACATCACAGTCAGCAGTTTAGGGGTCATTTCTCTCATGACTTTTTTATTCACGATTGCCTTCTTTACGATTGCATTGTCCATGATAGCCTCTGAATTTTTATAGTTATTCATATTAACCCAGCATTTTTGCTTTTTTATGTAGGCGCTTGGCGGCATCCATGCCAGATAAAATAGCGCCTTCTTGCCATGCTGGAATGTGTGAGCAATGCTCGCCTGTGAGTACAATACGGTTATCGATACTGCATAAGGTGTCATAATGCTGACGGCGGGTCGACTCATTCCAAATACCATAACAACCCAGTGTCCAAGGAATGCGATGCCAGACCACTGACGTACCAGCGCGGAACTCTTTTGGATACTGCGGGTGAATATACTTACCATAAGCAAGCGCAACATTGATACGCTCTTGCGGGGTTAACGTATTAAATTTATATGAGGTTGGTCCATAACCATAGGCCCCTAATAATACCCCAGTACCGTCTTTAAACATATTTTCTGAAGGATAAGCAATCTGGGCAATCGGCATATCGGTATAGGTCAAGCCGCCATAGATCCACTCGTCTTCTTCCCAAAAGCGGCGATTAAACTCTAAACCTACTTTATAAGAAGTCTCATAAGGTACCGCTGCCATCGCTTGTTTCATCGGCTTTGAAACATTAATATCAAGCTGGGTCAGTACAGTTAGTGGAATATTACAGACACACCAGTCGGCACGGATGGTCTTAGTCGCGCCATCTGGACTGTTGCTGTCGACATAATTGACCGTAACGCCGCTTTCATCTTGATGAATCTTAGTCACTTTGGCATTAAACTCAATCATATCGCGGCATTCGCGGGTGAAGGCATCACCAATTTTACCCATACCGCCGACAGGCTGAAACATCGTTGGCTGATGCGCATAGGTCATATGGTTACCATAAATATCGGCCCACATGCCCGAATCCAAAATTTCACTGATCGGTAAAGGCTTTGATGGGGTTTCATCAGGCATCAAGCCACCACCCGGCAGGACACTATAACCACGATGTTTACTAGTAGCATTGCTGGCGCGGTAGCGGTAGTCTTTATCGAGCACGCCCCAACCTTTTAAGCCTTCAAGTAGTTTTTCTTTATCTTCTTTATTGATCGAACGATCCAAACCGCCAACATTCACCGCTTTTGACAATAATTCTGCTACGTGTCCTTGGATGTCGTTTTTTACATCACCTAAGCGCTGCGGCACACCATTGAAATGAGTACTACGGTGCAAATAAGCGCGGTCGTTGGTTTGAATAAAGGGCTGCATCTCAACGCCAAACTGTTTGCAGTAATGGAAAACCGCATAGTGATGACTTGGTAAACGCCACGGCCCACCATTAAAATAGTTGCCCTCTTCAAAATCACAAGTAACTTCTTCGCCGCCAAGCTCAGTATACCTATCGCCACTATTGAGAGTCCAACTACGACCGCCGCCACGATTTTGAAACTCGAGCACTTTGACGTCATAGCCAGCTTTACGCAGCTCATACGCCGCGGTCAGTCCGCCAAGACCGGCACCTAAAACGATGATGCTAGCACCAGGAGGCGCCCCTTTTAAATCCATCGTTTCTTTAAAGCTTGATTCTGAGGCAAATCCTAACGTCGTCATCGCCTGATACATGGCGGTCGCGCCCGCTGTTTTACCAATCATCGAGAGCAGTTGGCGCCGCGTTGGTGATTGAAGCATGTCTTTCATAATAATATCCTTAAAGTAGACGTTCGTACATAACCGTAGGCACTTGTTCTATGTGTAGTAGTAGACGCTTATTTCATTTATAAGTGCTTGTAATATAAGTGTCTGTAATTTAACGGCTTGGCTTAATTCTGCATTTATTTGCCAAGCTGTCATGCCCTACCGTTTTGCCGTTAATCCTTGTCTGGTAATAAATTCTAAACCCGTTGCAACTGATAAACTATGATTAACGGCGGCGTTTAGAACGTAAAATGGTGCGCACAATAAATATAATAATCAATATCGCCACAATGATGCCGACAATCGCCAGTAAGCCTGCGTACTTAATTAAAAAAGGCTTTTCGACGCCTATAGACGCGATGCGCTCAATATCAGCGGCACTGACCTCGCTGTTTGCATGACCGCCAAAGCTAGTACGGACGTAGTTAGTGATACCCGCAATCTGCTCACTGCTGAGCTCTTCTGAAAATCCTGGCATGATAGGCGAAGTATTGGTCGCACTCTCTACCCCATGCAAAATCATATTAACGAGAGCGTCAGGCTTTTCGCGGCGCAGACTGCTCAGTCCAACGATAGGCGCGTAACGCGCGTCAGGCTGACCATAACCATCAACACCATGACAGCTACCACAAACGGCTAAATATAACGCTTCTGGTGAGTTACTACCGTTACTTACTTCTGACTTTGCTTGCGCCAAGTAGTCTTTTTGCGCCAGTAAGTCATGCGTGATAGATTCGTTCACAGGCGTTGGCAGGCGCGCCACATTGACGCTATTGACCTTGTCTTCTGTTTGGATAGCGGGTATGGCTTTTAGATAAGAGGCAATCGCGCTCAAATCTTCATTTTTCAGATAACGCGTACTGTGCGCAACTGCTTCACCCATTGGCCCACCTGCATAGGCGCGTTGGTCAAGCTCACCGGTGCGTAGATACGTGATAATATCTTGCTCGCTCCAACTGCCAATACCGCTCGACTCGTCAGGCGTGATGTTCGGCGCATGCCAATTACCAAGCGACGCGCCTGATAAATACATTTTTTTATCAAAGCCCATGGTGCTGTTACGCGGCGTATGACAAGTGCCGCAATGCTCGAGATTATTGACCAGATACTCGCCACGTTTTTGGGTCTCATTTAGACCGTCGCGCTTTTCAGTAGAGGGTATATTGAGCAGATTCCAGCCGATCATTAAGCTACGGAAATTAAAGGGAAAAGGTAATTTGGTTTCTTGCTTAGGCGCTTCATCGACAGCCGGTACGGTTTGTAGATAAGCAAACAAGGCGCTGATATCCTCTTCTTTCATGCCGCTATAAGAAGGATAAGGCATGGCAGGATACAGCATATGGTCTGGCGCTCGGCCTTTTTGTAAAGCGTTCTTTAAATCTACTTCGGTATAATTGCCGATACCGTAACGTTTAGAAGGGGTAATATTGGTTGAATAAATTTTCCCCATAGGGGTTTCAATCGCTGTGCCGCCCGTATAATTCTCACCGTGACAAGCCATACAGTCAGCAGCGCGAGCGATATAAGCACCGCGGTTGACAAGCTCACTATTGGCGGGGCTTACATTAGGTAAGCTAGCATCGGGTAAATTGGCATTAGGAAGGTTAGCACCTTCAGCCATCGCGGCGCTGGAGGTAATACCAATGACAAGCATCGATAACATCACAGAAAGTGGCTTCATAATATCCTCATATAGCTGGCACCTAGGGTGTTGTAATTATTATTAGAACGATTGGTCAGGATAAGACATTTGATATTGAGTAAAATTATTGACAATGGCGTCAGTACTCAACGGATAATCCATTACATGATTTAGCAAATCGTCCAGTAAAATGCTTAATAAAGTGGCGTGATAAAACAACTTAATAGAGATAGTTTCTAAACAATGTCTGCTCACCCCACTAATGTAAAACTATTTCGCCACTATTACTTAAATAGTAACTCATTCACCGCACACTTTTACAAAAGTTAAAAAAACCTCTTAGGAGATTTAATTTATATTTAATCACTATATATTTTCATATTATAAATTTGAGCAAGATGATTAATCCTTTAAAAAACAATTACTAAACCTAGAAAATTTATTAAATCCATTATTAAAGCGTGGATATAAATCGCTATATATAGCAAAAAACGACTTCTGCACTTGTTATTACAGGTTTTAAGCGTACATAATGGATACATAGCGGCCGTTTGTCATCCACCTTGCATTCCAAATAAGCGTTGCCCTACTCGCAAAAACCCTTTTGACTGATGCAGCATTTTATTTATGATTAAGTGCTGTTTAATATCGCCAACCATTGCCATGTTGCCAATAACGCTCGAGATGTCCTTATGAAATCACTCTTCTTTATATTTACGTTGGCAGCGACAATCCCTGTGACAGGTTGCCAATCTTTTCAGTTCGTCGAAAGTCCGATACCTGTTAAAACTGTTTCTTCTAAAACGCTTATTGTGGAAAATTTATCCAACGCGCGCCGACCCGCTATCGCTATTTCTACTCAAATCCCTTCTACTACAAATAATGACCAATAAAAAAAGCAGCTATCGGTTTGATAGCTGCTTTTTTTATTATGAATCGAGAACACGCCTTAGTTAATTCTAATCTTCTGCAATGACTATCTGCTGTTTAGGTTGACGCTTGATAATAGTCTTAGCCAAATGATCGCCAAACCAAATGGCGGTATCAATATCGCCTGCGCCAGGCGTGACGTCAGGCGGTCCATCTAGCGACTGCGTCATCAAGCCCAAAAAGCTCGAAAGACGATTTAAATCATGCGCTTCATGTCCTGTTGGCATCAGTGGTAAACCGATCCAATTCATCCCATGCTGCATGGCATAGAGACAAATCTGCTGCAGGACGGCAAGCTTATCACCGCTCAGACCGCCCGAATTGGCAAAACCTGCGGCCCACTTGCCTTCCCATTTACGGTGATACCAACGCTTAGAAGTCTCATCCATAAAAGTCTTAAAGCCTGCGGTCACGCTGCCCATATACACGGCACTACCGAACACCAATAAATCCGCCTGATCGACAAAATCCCAATCAACGTCATGCACATCGACCGCTTTAACCTGCGAATCTGGTAATTGTTGACGCGCGCCCGTCACCACTGCTTCGGCAACGCGTTTGGTATGCCCATAATTACTATGATAAATGACCGCCATTGAGACGCTAGTGAGATTGTTCTCATGCTCTAAAATGGCAGGCTGTGTGTCAGGTGTATTCATACGAACTCTAATAGTGACAATTAAAAATGAAATAAAAATAGAAGCTCAAGAGCTGAATCAAGCCAACTCTCTAGAAGCACTACGGGTAATAATCAATGCCATACGTCCGGTTGCAGACTGGCCAAGATGCGTTTGACGCCTATAAGAATAATAATGCGAATCCGCATAGCTGCAAGGTATTTCGGATTGACTGCTAACGGTAATGCCTGCTGCACTTAATTGGTCAGCGGCAAGCTTTGGTAGGTTCAGTTTAATCTTGTCCGCTACAGATGCTAAGACATAACGCTGTTCAAAGCTCTCAAGATGCTGTGATGACAAGGCTTTATTATCTATACAGCCTGCCAGCAGCTTATTTCGTACTTGGCTGCCGACTTCATAATTTTCTTGACTGATACAGACGCCAATCCATGCCGTGATTGGTTTATCATCATCAAAGCGCTCGGCGGTTGCCTTTATGACGCCGCACGCCAGCCCTTGCCAGCCTGCATGGATAGCAGCTATCTGTCCCGTTGCGGGCTGGTATAAAACAATCGGTACACAATCGGCGGTCATAATCGCAAGACCTAAGCCCACTTGTTGACTGACCATGGCATCGGCATCTAGCGGGCGTATAGGTAGCGCCGTCGCATCGACATCATAAATCTGCTGCCCATGAACTTGATTGAGCCAGTGCAAGCTATTAATTGGCGCACGCTGCCCCGCCGCTAATTGCTCATTAATCGCCGTTAATAGACGCATACGACTGTTTAAGACTTTTTTGGCGTTATCATTGACATGCAAGCCTAAATTTAGCGCACCATAATTTGCCTGATTATCTACCTCATTAGCCGCTTCACTATCATCGCTGCTAAAAGCTGCCGTTTGAAAAACCGTCACGTCATCAAGCTGAGCAACTAAGGTGACAGGCAGATTGTTTGTTATGTTAGGCATGGTCAGTGCACCAGTCTTATCGTTATTATTAGAGCATTACAGCCAGATTGTTACCAGACGAATATCATTATTTAATAGAGCTCATCAGATTTTATTATTCGTCATAACCTTCGCTTAATACCGCCATCAATTGCTGCATGTCCTCAGGAATTGGCGTGGTGACTTCAATATCTTCGCCAGTCGTTGGATGCACGAAACCTAAAGTATAAGCGTGCAACGCTTGACGCGGGAAATTATTAATCGCTTGACGCTGCGCTTCTGTTAAGCCTGCTCGCAATTGACGACGCCCACCGTAGACGCGGTCACCGACTATCGGATAGGTAATGTGGCTTAGATGCACACGAATCTGATGGGTACGTCCTGTTTCAAGACCGACATCTAATAAACAGTAGTTATCGTTCAGCGGTGTGACATTCAATAAATGCGTCACCGCTTCACGCCCTGCCGTCATCACCGTCATTTTGGTACGCTGATTGCGATGGCGACCAATCGGCGCATCGATACGGCGATGACGCAGTAAACTTGCCGCATCCCCTGCGACCACACACTGGTAATGACGATAGACAGACTTGTCCTTTAACTGCTCCATTAAAGCCATTTGCGCAGGCTTGGTTTTACCAATTAACAGCAGTCCTGAGGTGTCTTTGTCAATGCGGTGTACCAATCCAGCACGCGGCAAGTGGTGCTGCTGCGGATAATGATAGAGAAGCGCATTGACCAAAGTGCCCGTCTGATTGCCAGCGCCCGGATGGACAACCATACCGACAGGTTTGTTAATCACTAAGACATCATCATCTTCATAGACAACTTCGATATCGATATTTTCTGGCTGATCTTCGCTATGCTGCTGCAGTGTCGTCGATAAATGCAAGACATCACCAGCTTTGACACGGATTTTCGGTTTTTGTACCGTCCCGTTATAAAGTAAGCTGCCATCAGTAATCCAGCCTTGCAGCTGGGCACGCGAGAAATCGGCAAATACTTTTGATGCCAGTTTATCAATACGTAAGCCCGCTTCGTCTTCTATGACGGTATGCGTGACATCAATAACGACCGGAACCGCTTGCCCAGCGACTACGACTGAATCCTCACTGTCTTCGTATTCATCTTCATCTTCATCGTCGACAATATCGTCAGCGACCAACTCATCAAACTCATCATTGGACATATCCGGCGTTTGCTCATCAAGCGCACGCTGATGGTCATTTAATAATTCATTTGGCATTGGTAACTCTTGTGCTGACATATCGGTATCTAACGGTTGTTTCTTAGGGAAATTGGTCGTCATAGCATCATTATTCATAGCGGATTGATATAGGGTAAAGTCGCTTACAGCTTTATAAGCCGACTTCATAAGGAAACGAGATAAGAAAGTGGACTGGCGTTCACAGACCAGCAAAAATAAGGACGGTCGAAAAAAGCAGCAGTCATATCGTCATAGTGTAACATGCCAAGCGCTTATGCCCTACAGAAGCTGCGCGTTATCTGCGTTTTTATCGTTACCATTTTTCCAAAGGTAGTGAGCCGTGATGAAAATTAAGTCGCTAGCCGATGGTGACTATTTAGCAGATTAACTCTCTAAAACATGACATGGCTGTAATTTACTGTATATTTATCCTTGTCAGCCATATTCAATATCGCTCGTGACGACGGCTCATGCTAAACTACAGACCGAAGCCAACATACATAAAGCATTAGCCCTTTAACTACAAAATAGATAACGAAAAAATAGACGAAGCAGGCGTTATTCTATAAAGTAAGCGTTGTTTTGCTGTATGCTATGGCACTGATTTTTAAAATAAGAACTTTTAAAATAATTTATTTTATTAATATGAGCAAAACGGCATTCGATAAAAATGATGTTAATAATGAGTGCGTTTACTGCTAGCGCCTATTTAGTAGCAGACCCTTAATGGATGCCGCCAGCATTGTTTTTTATTATTACCCTTATTACCCTTTTATAATTTAGCCTAATAGCGTCGCTGCTATTACGCGTCTTGTGTCGGAGAAGAAGTATGCAAGCTGTTGGCAATACGTTTATCAAACTGTCCTCAATCACCTTACTGGCGTTAAGCGTCAACTTGGTGGGTTGTCAATCGTTTAAAAACCTAACTGGCGGTAAAGACGTGGATGCGGTTGCCACTGCTGAGAAGTCTGAGCAAGGTTATTATAACGACGCCATCGCTCAGATTGATAAGGGTCGCTATACACAAGCTATCGAAGATTTAAACAATCTGCGCACTTTTTATCCAACGGGACAATATGCCGAACAAGCCTTGCTTGACGTGATGTACGCCCAATATGAAAGTGGAAAGTTCGAGGCGGCTGCGGCCAGTGCGGAGCAATTTATCAGCCTATATCCTTCTAATCCGCAAGTCAGCTATGCTTACTACGTGCGCGGCGTGGCCAATATGCAAGGCTCATCAGAAGGTCTAAAATTGTTTAAGCTCAATCAAGCTGAGCGTGATACTGCGTATTTGCGTATTGCCTTTGCCAACTTCCAAGAGCTTATCAATAAATACCCAAACAGTCCTTACGCGCCCGATGCTGCTCAGCGTATGACCTTTATCTATAATCAGTTTGCCGAAAGCGAGATGAGTGCAGCCAACTGGTATGTCGAGCGCGAAGCCTATGTCGCTGCGGTCAACCGTGCTAAATGGGTATTCCAATATTATCCATTAAGTGAATCTGTGCCTGATGCCCTCGCCGTATTGGCTTATAGCCATGAAAAGCTCGGTCTTAATGACTTAGCAAATGAGTATAAAACACTATTGCAAATCAACTATCCAAACATGCTCAGCGCTGATGGACGCGTCAAACTCAACACCAAACGTGAGCGTACTTTATTTAATAAACTCACCTTTGGGCAATTAAACCGTTTTAATAAAGATACCTCGGTTGCAACAGGCAACTACAGCGGGGCTACCAAAACCCAAGTGATTCGCAATGCCAATCAATTAAGATTACCAAGTGATAATGCGGCAGCAGCGAATGCTAACGCACCGTTAAATATGTCTCCTAAGCGTGCCAATAGCGGTATCAATGTAGGCTTAGGTTTGCCTGAAGCATCGACTGAGCGCGTGACGAGCCAATCGAGCACTGGCGATACTGCTAGAGAAGCCGAGGTCGACCCACAAAACATGAACCCTGTACGCCGTACCACGTTACCTGCTGAGTAAATTGATACGGCTCGCGTCTATTTTAGACGCTTAGTACCTATCATCAAAAATAAGGTCAACATTCTGTTGGCCTTATTTTTCTGTTTTTACTTATTATAATTTTTATCTACTGTCAGTTTTTTGTAGCTGATTGTCGATGCTTAATATAATCGTCCTATGGTAAACTGTTTTTTGTATGAGCATTCCTAACCATATTCTCGAACAATTAAATAGCCAAGCTGACTTAATCAGTATCATTGGGCGTCATACCACGCTCAAACGTGCGGGCAGTGAATACAAAGGCTGCTGCCCGTTCCATGGTGAAAAGTCACCATCGTTTTATGTCAATCCACAAAAAAACATCTACCACTGCTTTGGCTGTAGCGTTGGTGGTAATGCCATCAGTTTTTTACGTGACTATGAAAACCTAACCTTTATCGAAGCGGTTAATGAGCTGTCCAAACAAACGGGCATTGAAGTCCCAAAAGAAGAGCAGCAAAACGTTAGCTATCAGCGCGCGCCCGTTAAACCAAAAGCTAAGCCGGCAACCAAGCCAAGACTCGCTATTCAGCCAACAACATCGGCAGCGGCAACGCACATGCCAACTGCTAATATGCAGCCGCCAACTTATAATAATAATTATGAAAATTATCCGCCATTAGACGCGTATGATTCGATGCCTTATACAGCCGATGACTACGATACTCATTATCAAGGTGCTAACGATCAAGACGATAATAGTTATCCGCCTGCATGGTTGACTGGTGGTAGTGGCGCTGCTGATACAACTTCTCTTTATGATGAAACTAGTGTCTCTGATAAAGACGGCAACTTGTACGAGCTATTAGAGCAAATCCAGCAGTTTTATCAGCATAATCTCACCACTCATCCGCATGCCAAGCATTACTTTTTATCACGCGGTATCACCGAAGATATTTTTGAGGCTTTTGGTCTCGGCTATGCGCCCTTTGGTTGGCAGCATCTTGAGCATCAATTCCCGCAAGATATCGAGGGGCTTAAAGCGCTAGGCTTGGTACGCCAATCAGAGTCAGGGCGCGATTACGACCTACTGCGTGACAGAGTGATTTTCCCGATTCGCGATAACCAAGGTCGCACCATTGGTTTTGGCGGTCGCGCGCTCGATGATGAGGTAAAACCTAAATATATCAACTCCTCTGACTCGCCCGTTTTTCATAAGCAGCACGTCCTATACGGCTACTATGAATCTCGCCAGCAGCGCGCTGATAACTGGTTAGTGGTCGAAGGCTATATGGATGTCATTGCCTTGTATCAAGCGGGCATTTATGGTGCGGTGGCGTCGATGGGCACAGCGATTAATGAGAGCCAAATATCACGGCTGTTGACATTAAACCCTACCCTGACATTGAGTTTCGATGGGGATAGCGCAGGCCAAAAAGCCGCTTGGCGTACCCTTGAAGTGGCACTGCCTGTACTTGGTGATGATAAAGAGCTGCGGTTTTTAACCTTACCAAATAATCATGATCCTGATACTTTTATCAAAAGTCAGGGCGCGGACGCCATGCGCGAGCAAATTGCCAATGCCATGCCGCTATCGCAGTATATATTTGCTTATTTGAGTGAGCGTTATGATCTAAGTCTGGTCGAAGGCAAAGCCAAGCTGATGTCACAAGTGCGCGCCTTGACCACTGCCCTGCCGAAAGGTAGCAGCTTTCGTTATTTGCTCAATAATGACATTTATCAAAAGCTTGGCGGCAGGCGCAATCAAAACAAAGACGCAAGAGATGCGCTGTTAGATTTCGATGGTGAGATGACCATCAGTCAGCAGCTGCAGCTGTGTTTTTTATTCCAGCCGCGCACCTTAATCGATGACCCTATCGAAGCCATTTGGCAGCAGGCAGGTATTCATGAGCTGCTGCTACCAGCGCATATTAAACAAAAAGCCTCGGCCGATATTCTGCGCCCGCTAGCATGGGAAGATTTGCAAGATAATGCCTTGCTCGATATCGTCAGCACCATTAAGCGCTGTCTTAATTATCTACCAAAAGACGCTAATGCTGCGGCGCACTTTATTTTATCGAATGTCAAACCGAGCACCCAAGAAACGCTTAGCGGTGATTGGGGCGCTTTTTATAAAGCCCTTACTGCTCGTAATATCTTAAGTTTAGATGGCTTGGTCGAAGAGCTGGTCAGTCAACTTCTTGAACGCCACATGAAGAAAAAAATTCAAGACTTGGTAAAAAACCCAGACAACATAAAACTGGCAATTGTCCGTAAGCAATCACAGTTATTGAATGATTGGCTACGCGAACAGCACGCGGAACGCTCAGCACAAATGGCCACGGTGAAATCTTAATAGCTAGGCAAAACTTTATTTATCATCGGTAGCCCTTTAAAAGCACAGCCATTGCCCCCACTATTAATGATTATGCCCAGTTGCATATTGAGCGCCAAAGCAAGCGCTGGTTAAAAAATGATAAAAATGTCATGGCTAAGAAATAATCATCAATACGGATAATAAATGCCTGCGAGATTCACTAGCTTGTGCTTGATGAGGCTGGTCTGTGTTAAACTGTGTCGCTGTATATTTCTAGCCCGATTTAATAGATGACAATACGCCCATATTATTGAGTAGTATTTTTGGTGCAAGCGCAATTTTAGCGAACAACTTTTAAAGCGTTTTTTAGACTATTCATTTTAAATGCTTTTAGATTTTAAACCGCCATTTTAAGCAAGTTTAAGTAACGGTATTTTTTAGGTAAGCGTGTTTTGACGTATTTATGCAGGAACAGTTTTTAGCGGTTTTTTAGTATTGTAATTGTAGTATTTTGAGCCTTTATTCATATCCACTCATTTTTGTTATTATTGACAACCTTTACGCCATATTTTGATGAATCGATTGATTATATCAACGCACCCCGTAAGCGATAGCGAGTCACAATATAAAAATGTCCGATACAAGCAAGCGAGTATTTATGAACGATAAGTCAGTTTCTAAGTCCACATCTCAACTGGCCACCTTAATCCAAATGGGTAAAGAGCAAGGGTATTTGACCTATGCTGAGGTGAATGACCAACTGCCCGACTCTATTACTGAAAGTGATCAGATTGAAGATATCGTGCAAATGCTAACGGACGTTGGCATTAAAATTTTTGAATCTGCGCCCGACGCCGATGACATCTTGATGAACGATGATTCAAGCGATGATGACATGGCAGCCGATGAGGCAGCAGCAGTTTTGGCTTCGGTCGAGACTGAGCCTGGTCGTACCACTGACCCTGTACGTATGTATATGCGTGAAATGGGTACGGTTGACCTCTTAACCCGTGAAGGCGAGATTGCCATTGCTAAGCGTATCGAAGAAGGTATTCGTGATGTGCAACATGCCATGGCCTACTGGCCGGGTACGGTACAGTTTGTCCTTGATGAGTACGAAAAAGTACAAGATGGCGAGAAAAAACTGTCTGACGTTATCACAGGATTTTTAGACCCTGAAACCGAAGAAGATAAAATCGCCGCACAAGAAGCCAAAGATGCTGCTAAAGAAGAGCGCGAGCGTATCAAAGAAGAAAAAGAAAATCCGCCTGTCATCAAAGCAAAAGCCAATGCCAAATTGGCGCTTGACGATGATGATGAAGACGAAGAAGAGGTTGAAGAAGAAGCCGAAGAAGAAACCGGCGGTATCGACCCAGAAGAAGTTCGTCTGCGTTTAGAAGAAATTGAACATCTATTTATAAAAGCCAAGCAAGCCTTGCTTGATTATGGCCGTGGTAGCGTAGAAGCTGAAGCGGCTTACGCCCTACTTGCTGAGCGCTTTATGATGCTCAAACTCAATAATCGCTTGTCAGACCAAGTCATGGCAATCATGCATGATGTCTATGATGATGTGCGTAAGCATGAGCGTCAAATCATGCGTTTGGTAATTCGCCGTGGCCGTATGCCGCGTGACGAGTTCCGTAAGACATTCCCAAGCAATGAAACCAACGTCGATTGGCTGATTGAACGTATTAAAGGTAAGCCTGCGTTTGCCGGTACGCTAGAAAAAGTCGCCGACGATGTGATTTTATTGCAGCGCCGCATTCGTGACTACGAGCAGCAGCTCGATATGAAAATCCACGATATGAAAGACGTCGCACGCCGTATGGCTGTCGGTGAAGCTAAAGCACGCCGCGCCAAAAAAGAAATGGTCGAAGCTAACTTACGTCTTGTTATCTCTATCGCTAAAAAATATACCAACCGTGGTCTGCAATTCTTGGACTTAATCCAAGAAGGTAATATCGGTCTGATGAAAGCGGTCGATAAATTTGAATATCGCCGTGGTTATAAGTTCTCAACTTATGCGACATGGTGGATTCGTCAGGCAATCACCCGCTCTATCGCTGACCAAGCGCGCACCATTCGTATCCCTGTGCATATGATTGAGACTATTAATAAGATAAACCGTGTCTCTCGTCAGTTGCTACAAGAAATGGGACGTGAGCCTACACCTGAGGAATTGGGCGAACGCTTAGAGATGGACGAAGTCAAAGTCCGCAAAGTGCTCAAAATTGCCAAAGAGCCTATCTCAATGGAAACGCCAATCGGTGATGATGAAGATTCGCACCTAGGTGATTTTATCGAAGATGGTACAATTTCAAGCCCAGTTGACGATGCGACGGCGGCTGGTCTACAAGAGGCCACGCGTGATGTCTTGAGCAATCTGACTGAGCGTGAAGCGCGCGTCCTTAAAATGCGCTTTGGTATCGATATGCCAACCGATCACACGTTAGAGGAAGTCGGTAAGCAGTTTGATGTCACGCGTGAGCGTATCCGTCAGATCGAAGCAAAAGCGCTACGTAAATTGCGTCATCCTTCACGTTCTGAGCATCTGCGCTCGTTCTTAGAAAATGACTAATTTATCTAGACAAAATTCATTGTCTAAAAATTTCTTAAAATTACATCAAAAAAGCTGAGCATGTCTCAGCTTTTTTGTGCCTGTTATTTGATGGCGGTTATTTAATAGCTATTAGCTTATGCTATTAACTTATCTAATCAAAATATCCTAAAAACGCTGCGTTATTGCTGATATCAATTTTTTATAGCCTCTGTCTGCGCAGGCACAGCANNAGCAAGCAAGCAAGAAAAATTGCTATCAGCAGCAGTATACTTAGAATTACTACAAGATGCGCTTGAGTCAGAATGTGCATTTATTGAATCATGCTTTGCGACGACTGGTGAATTTCCTGCTCCCGGTGAAGCGTATTGCCGAGCGTTTGAAGTACGTTATAAAAGCGTAATTACCCTACGGTTTTTAATTCGCATGGCCTATGCCGCACCTGTGCATTTGACTAATACCAGCGCGGCGACTTTTAATGTCTATATAAAGGTGTTGACTGAGCAAATACAGCTGGCTCTGAAGCCTTATGAGCTCGACTCTGCGCAACTGGCGCTTTATACCGATGCTTATCTAGGCATTATCGATAGCTTAAGTGTGGAGTTGCTGTATGCAGAAGGGTTATATGAGCGCCGTTTTAAAGCCATGCTAATGCTCTATCATACAGCTATTGCGCAGCTTAATAAAAAATAGCTTTTTAAATGTAAAACAATTTTATTAATGGTTATTTGAGCATCACTTGCTAATGATGACTGATCTCGCCTATCATAGGAACGCTCGGTTGTCTTATAACCATAAAGACCAACATTTTAATCATAAGAACCTTGTCGGGGTGCTTTGATTTTTGATGATTTAATTACCATCAAAATCATGGCTGAGAGAGTCCCGCGAACCTGATGCAGTTAGCACTGACGTAGGAAACAAGCGTGTCGATATACAAGTCACAATTACTTTATGTTTTGCCAATCTATTTAACCTAGACTGGCAAATTTATTGTGCCTTATTATCTCTTTTTTTCTGCCATTTGCTTACTGCACTTTATAACAGTAAGTGAAAACTATGGATTACCAAACACTACGCAATAACTGTCCGACTTGGGATGCTTATATTGGACATGATTTTGTCAATCAACTGGCAGCAGGAACGCTCGCCCCTGACAGCTTTCGCCATTACCTTGTGCAAGACTATTTATACTTAATTCACTATACCCGCGTGATGGCGCTGAGCGTATATAAGAGCGACACGCTGGCACAAATGCGCGTCGGTCAAGCCGGTATCAACGCCATGCTTGATTTAGAAATTGGCATGTATTTAGACTTTTGTCAGCAGTGGGGAATCGCGCTTGAGGAAGTTGAAAACGCTCCTGAATCGCCAGCCACCATTGCCTACAGCCGTTATATCTTAGATGTGGCAATGTCAGGCTCGCTAGCTGAGCTCTATGCTGCAATTGCACCTTGCTTGATGGGTTATGGGGAAATTGGTAAACGTATTAAAGAACAAGGCTTTGTCGCGGGCAATCCTTATCAACCATGGATAGATGTCTTTGCCAGTGATGAATTCCAAACCATTACTGCACAAAATGAAGCGCATATTAATAAGCTGCTGACAGACGCTAGCGCTACTCAAGCAGACAAATTTCAACGCTTATTTAACACCGCATCTCGAATGGAAGTCAATTTTTGGCAGCAGGCGTTAGATTTGTCTTAATTTATAAACAATCTGACTTGGTTCTAAAAAAGCCCTCTAGAATCAAAAACAATGATCAATAATAACGATCCACAAGGAGAAACATCATGGCAGCATTCGATGAACACGCAAGCGCGTATGACAGTTGGTTTTTTGACAATCAAAATCTACTGACCAGCGAACTAAAACTGGTTGCTCATTTCTTGGATAAAGACAGCGAGATATTGTCTGTCGGCTGTGGTAGCGGACTGTTTGAGTCTCTACTGGCAAAAGACTATGACATTCATATCAAATATGGTATCGAGCCTTCAAAAGACATGGCTGAAGTCGCTGAAAAGCGCGGCTTACAAGTAGATATCAGCCCTGCCGAAACCTGCGAGATTGAGCCCAATAAGTTTGACATCATCATGTTTAACGGCAGCGTCAGCTATATCAGCGATTTAGATGCCTGTATAAAAAAAGCCTTTGGCGCTCTAAAAACGGGCGGCAAACTTATCCTGATTGATGTGCCAAAAGAAAGTGGCTTTGCCAGCTTATATAACCTTGCCAGCGCGGTAGATACGTGGGAGCATCCACTACTTGCGCACATCTCGCCTGCTGATCCTTATCCTATCGAGCTGGTGAAGTCAGCTAACTGGCGTACCTCTGATGAAAAAATCGCCTTAATGCAAGCCAATGGTTTCGTCGACTTTGAATATGCGCAAACTTTATTGACCCATCCTATGTATGCCAATGACAAAGTCCAAGAGGTCATCGAAGGCTATGATCGCGGCGACTACGTGGCAATTTGTGGTTATAAAAAATAACGGTTTTAATGTGCGTTATCGTTGGCTGACACTTGAATAATACGCCGAACGCCCTTATAAATGGTGCATAAAGCGCTTATCGACATAACCCATAAGCTCATATTTTCACAAAGATAAGGACCACATCATGACTGATGATCCAAAAAACACCGGCAATACAAGCACTGGCAGTTCAAATACCGAAAACCAAGGCAACAATGCTAGTCAGACGCCAAAAAGAGAAGTTAAAGTGACAGAATTGGTCGCCAATGACGGTATCTTAAAAGGTAAAAAAACCGACGTGCAAAACCCTGAGCTGTGGGAGTTCCCAATGAACTACCCAATGAGCATCATCGGTCATGAAGGTGAGCACGAAAGCTTGCTTAATGAAGTGAAGCTTATCTTGGGTAGCCAATTCCCTGAGTTTGATTTGGCCTCTATGGAAGTCAAACCATCAAAAACAGGACGCTTCCATTCGGTACGTGCCAATTTATACTTAACCACCGTTGAGCAAGTGAACACGCTTTATGCGGCGCTTGATAATGCAAGAACCGTACGTATGGTGGTTTAACGGTAGTTTTGCTAATTTTATAAAATCTAGCCCGTTTTTCATCCGAATCGTCACTCATATGGGTGGCGATTTTTTATTGTCTGCGGTACAATCTCCACCCGAAATATAACTGCTATTTAGACAATTGGCACTTATAAATTTAGCCAACAATAAAAAGTAAATCCGCGCCATTTTTTACAAAACTTTTATTATTTTTCTTATCGGCGTCTAACCCTTATCCCATCGTCCTTTGCCAAAATTTGGACACGCTTTACCCTCGCATCAACATAGTTTGCCCTTAAAATCAATATAGCATTTTCAAAATTTTCCCGCTATATTGTGTCCACCTACTAACAAATACGCTATATGTAGTGCTCAGTGATTTAAACCGTCACTATGAGCCGCGGCATCGTTTTGCCTAAAAAAACACCTGCCATGACAGGACGTCTTGTCTTAAAACAGATAGCGTAAAAGATAGCGTGACAAAGCATGTCTGCCAGATTTAACCGCGCAGCAGCCTATAAAGCAACATTATAAATAACTACCTAGCAATCAACTTACGAGGTCAGCATGACACATATCGATAATATCAAAGTAACCAAACGTGATGGACGTTTAGAGCCCATTGATTTAGACAAGATTCACAAGGTTATCGAGTGGGCAGCTCATGATTTAGATAATGTTTCGGTATCGCAAGTTGAGCTAAAGTCGCATATTCAGTTTTATGACGGCATCAGAACGCGTGATATTCACGAAACCATCATCAAGTCAGCCGCTGACCTTATTTCTGAAACCACACCTGACTATCAGTATTTAGCCGCGCGCTTGGCAATCTTCCATTTACGTAAAATTGCTTATAATAAATTCACCCCGCCGCATCTGTATGACCATGTCAAAACGTTGACCGATGCTGGTAAATACGACGAACATATCTTAGCCGACTATAGCCGCGCAGAATTTGATGAATTAGAAGCATACCTCGACCACTGGCGCGATATGAATTTGGCTTATGCTGCCGTTGAGCAAATGGCGGGTAAATACCTCGTCCAAGACCGCGTGACCAAGACCGTTTACGAAAGTCCGCAGTTCTTATATATGCTCGTTGGCATGTGTTTGTTTGCCAACTATGAAAAGAGCGAGCGCTTAAGCTATGTCAAACGCTTTTATGATGCGACATCACAATTTAAAATCTCGCTACCAACGCCTATCATGTCAGGTGTGCGCACGCCGTCGCGCCAGTTTAGCTCGTGCGTCCTAATCGAATGCGGTGATAGCCTAGACTCTATCAACGCCACCACCAGTGCCATCGTCCGTTATGTCTCGCAGCGCGCTGGAATCGGCATCAACGCTGGTCGTATCCGCGCCCTTGGTAGCCCTATCCGTGGCGGCGAAGCACAGCATACTGGCTGTATTCCATTTTACAAACTGTTTCAGACAGCGGTTAAATGCTGCTCACAAGGCGGCGTGCGTGGTGGAGCGGCGACGTTGTTTTACCCATTATGGCATTTGGAAGTTGAGTCATTATTGGTGCTAAAAAACAACCGCGGCGTTGAAGACAACCGTGTCCGTCATATGGATTACGGCGTCCAGTTAAATAAAACCATGTATACCCGTTTGATTAAAGGTCAAGATATCTCGCTGTTTTCACCGTCTGATGTTCCAGGCTTGTATGATGCCTTCTTTGAAGATCAAGACACCTTTGAAGAACTATATACCAAGTATGAAAACGACCCTAATATCCGTAGCCGTCAAATTCCAGCAACGGAATTGTTTAGTCTAATGATGCAAGAGCGCGCCAGCACCGGTCGTATCTATATCCAAAACGTCGACCATTGCAACACGCATAGCCCGTTTGACGCGACGGTTGCACCGATTCGCCAGTCAAACCTCTGTATGGAAATCGCCCTACCGACTAAGCCACTTGATAATATTAATGACGAAACCGGTGAGATTGCCCTTTGTACGCTATCAGCGGTCAACTTAGGCAAAGTTGAAAACGTCAGCGACATCGAAGAGCCAGCAGAATTAATCGTCCGTGCGCTTGATGCCCTGCTCGACTATCAAGACTATCCAGTCAAAGCCGCTGAAAACGGCAGTATGCGTCGCCGTACCTTGGGCGTCGGCGTGATTAACTATGCGTATTACTTAGCGAAAAATGGCGTCCGCTATTCAGACGGCAGCGCGCATGGTCTAACGCATCAAACCTTTGAAGCGTTGCAATTTTATCTCTTAAAAGCCTCTAACAAATTGGCAAAAGAGCAAGGCGCCTGCCCTGCTTTTAACGAGACGACCTACTCACAAGGTATCTTGCCGATTGATACTTATAAGAAAGACTTAGATCAAATCTGCCAAGAGCCGCTACATCTCGATTGGGAAACGCTACGTAGCGAGATTACCACTCACGGTCTACGCAACTCTACCCTAACGGCATTGATGCCGTCTGAGACCTCTAGCCAGATTGCCAACGCCACCAACGGTATCGAGCCACCGCGCGGTCTGGTGTCTATCAAAGCGTCAAAAGATGGCATCTTAAAGCAAGTCGTGCCTGAGATTGCTACCCTAAAAGATCAGTACGAGCTACTATGGCAGATGCCGAATAATGACGGTTACCTAAAGCTGGTCGCTATCATGCAAAAATTCGTCGATCAAAGCATCTCTGCCAATACCAACTACGATCCGGTGCGTTATGAAGGTGGTCGTGTTCCAATGAAGATATTGCTTAAGGATTTGCTCAACGCGTATAAGCTGGGTGTGAAGACGTTGTATTACCATAACACCCGTGATGGTGCCAACGACGCACAAGCGGATATGGAAGATGATTGTGCTGGTGGGGCTTGTAAGATTTAGGTTTGATGGACGGCGGGTTTGGCTTTTGGGCTAAGCTCGCTGCTCTTTACTACTTTGTTCAGATGAATTTATAAATATTACTTAAAGGACTAAGCTAATGGCTGACTATAAAAGTAACTACCTACAAGAAGTACTTGAAACACATAAAATGAAGCACATTAAAGATGTTTTCGATAAGTATAGAGATAGACGTAACGAAATTAAGGATTTTTTGAATAGTGAATATGGTAGCAAAATTTATAGTCCTTTTGATTCAGGATCTTATAGTAAGCACACTGCTGTTAATACAAAATTTGACTTGGACGCAGTTGTACCTTTCAAATATAAAAGCTTCAATACACTAGAAGATATGTTCAACGATATTTATGAAAAGTTAAATGATAAGTTTAATGATAGAACTACTGTTCGAAAGCAAGGTGTTTCTATTGGGCTAGCTTTTGAAGAAGATGATATTGAAATAGATATTGTACCTGCTCGAGAAACACGAGTGGATGGCTATATCGAAACAAGGAACCTAAACTTGCATATTAACTCTTTAGATCCATCAGAGACTGGATATTTGAAAACAAATATTAAAAAACAAATTGATCATATAAGCGGAAAAGAAAATGAACGAAAAATTATTAGACTACTAAAGATTTGGAAGTTCCAGCATTCTAAGAAGTACAAGTCGTTCTTCTTTGAACTTTTGGTTATTAAAGCTTATGGCTATACCTCGCCTACGGGTAATTTATGGGAGCAATTTAAAGCTGTTCTCCAATATGTCGTAGACAATATTGAGAACGATACATTCAAGCTTCCTGATCCAGGCAATGGCGCTAATGATTTAATAAATACGTTAGAACCATATCAAAAAAACTCGCTAAGAAGTGATTTTGAGTTGATGCTAACTAACATTGGAAACAACGAAAAACAAATTGAATACTATTTTGAGAAAAACGAGGAGTTTTCTGAAGAATCTAACAATAATAGTTTGAGCTATGGTGTTGCTGGAGCTAGCCCAGTTTCTACGCCTTCATCTACACAGCGTTTTGGTTAGATATGAAATTCTCTAAAGAAGAGCTACTAGATACTATTGGTAGCATAAGCTACGTATCTAACTTACGAGATTTTAACTTTAATAACAATCTCGTAAGTTTCAATATAGCTTTTGACTTTGAGGGTCTTAATGAAGAAATAACTTTTGAAGTGACAATCAATTCTCAATATCCATTTAAATTTAGTGGTTCTGAAACCATAAGCTTTAATAATCTTGATCTAATTGAATACAGTCATGTAATGAGTGATGGCTCAGTATGTTTCCATAACCAACATTGTATTGATTTCAGACAGAAGTTAATACAGGATTTCGATGCAATTAAAAGCTGGATTACTAAATATATAGTTAAAGAGGAAAAAGATAGTCATTATGAGCATCTAATCGTCAATAACGATGCTTTCGAAGGTAGCCATTACTCTTATCAGTTTACGGATGTAAAAGAAAGCTTCAAAAAGGGAGAGTTTGGGACGGTTTCTCTCAAGCCATTAATTAGCTCTCCATACTATCAAAGTCATATAAGTAATTATCTAGTTCAAAGTTTTACTGACTCCTCAAGCCTTGCAATTAAAAATTGTGGCTGGAACTCTTACTACATGGATTCTAGTCAGAGTGAACAAGGACTATACGTCTTTATTAAAGATTCTCCAGCTATTAGTGAGCGATTTTCTTTTAACAATTGGAAAAGTTTTGAAGGTTTAATCAGCCAAGATTTTTTACAGTATTTATCTAGATATGTTATTAGTTTAAGAAGCATACACAATCTTAAGTTACCAATACCTCTATTCGTAGGTTTTAATACGAAAGATAGTAATATACATTGGCAAGTAGCTTTAATAAATATTGATGACAATATCTTTGAAGGCATTATAGATATAAACGGTAAAGTTATTTATAGTTTAAAAGATAAAGATATTAACTGGGCATTAACAAATAACTCATCTTACTCTTACTTTTTTGGTAGAGGTGCGTTTGATAGAACTTTAACTACCTCTAAGATACTAATTATTGGTGTAGGCGCTGTTGGAAGCAATGTTGCTAAAACTTTAGTACGTTGTGGATGTAAAAATATCTCAATAGTTGATTACGATATTAAAAAACCTGAGAATATTTGTCGTTCAGAGTACGAATTTAATTATGGTTTTATTAACAAGGTAGACGAACTATCTATATTACTTTATAGCATCTCACCCTTTGTTAATATTAGTACAGGTAAAAGCCTGATCACAGAACAGCTGAAATCTGAATCTTACGGTAAAATATTGAAAGATGTTATTGAAGAAGAGTTGTCCAATTATGACTACGTATTTGACTGTTCTACTGATGATGACTTGATGTATATTTTAGACAATCTTAATATTACAGCGACTATTATCAACTTATCTATTACTAATCATGCCGAATCACTCGTTTGTGGTGTATCACCAAATACTTATAAGTTTGTTAGACATCAGTTTGACAATATTTTAGAAAATGATATTGAAAATTTATATAATCCTATAGGTTGTTGGAGTCCAACTTTTAGAGCTTCTTACAATGACATCTCTACACTTATACAGTTTGCTTTAAAACATATCAATATTATGATCAGTAACGAACAGCTAAATAGCTTTGTTATCAATTATGATGATAACTATGAGTCTTTGAAAGTGAGTAAGTTTTGACTATTATCAAATACTACAAAAATTTAAAATTAGTAGTCGAAGATAGCTTGTTAGAAAGTATTTATCAATCAAGCTGTGTGCACTACCCTAAGGAGTATGGTGGCTTTCTTATTGGTAAATATTCTGATGATTTTAAAACCTTGTATATTGAACAATCAATTACAGCAGAGATTTTTAAGAGTAGTCGAATTGAGTTTACTAGAGAATCTAACTATCTGAAATCCGAGTTTGAAAAATTATTTATAAACAAAGGATTTTACTATGTCGGTGAGTGGCATACTCATCCAGATGGTGAAGCATGGTATAGCCCAACAGATTTAAGTGCAATGATTAGCATTTATCATGAGAAAGACGTGAAAATTAACAATCCTATCTTACTTATTTTAAGTATTACTAGCGATAGCTTGAGAGATTTTAATTTTTTTATTCTCAATAACAATAGGTTAGAGCTATATGAAGAAGATTGAACTACCAGAGTTGTTTGCAAGCATGCAACAGCAAATGTCTGCTCAACTAAGTACTAATAGAGCTTTCATACATCATCCTGGTTCAAAAGGTGACTCTTTAGAAAATGCATGGATTGAATGGTTAAGAAGTTACCTGCCTAACCGTTACAGCGTAGATAAAGCAATTATCATCGACTCTCTAGGAAACACAAGCCATCAAATTGATGTAGTTATTTATGATAATTATTTTACTCCGTTTATTTTCACCCAAAATGGTTTCCATTATGTTCCTGCCGAAGGTGTTTATGCTATTTTTGAGGTTAAGCCTGATATAAGAGGTAATGTTGACTCAGATAGTTATATAAAGTACGCAGGTAAAAAAATAGAGAGCGTTAGACAATTAACTCGAAAATCTACTTCGATGATCAACTCTGGTAAAAAAATTCCACCTAGACCATTGACTAAAATACTAGGTGGATTTTTAGCTACTACAAATACCTATAGTCATAAGAGCAACAATACTATTAAGAAACATCTTGAAAAACTAGATGGGTTAAAGGGAATAGACTTAGGATGTATTGTGGACTATGGCAGTTTCTATATTGATTATAACGGTGAAGAAGATATCAAAGAAGATGATTTCTCTAAGCGCATAAGTGATTATTATGAGTCTAGACAGTTTGATGATGTGAATTTTAGTAAAGCTGAAAATTCATTAATTACTTTTTTTATGCAATTAACTCGCTATCTTCAGCAAGCGATAGGAACCATTCCAGCTATTGATTTGCAAGCTTATCTTAATGTAATCGGCGAAGAAATTGATCAAGAACTTTAAGGTTTATTTGATAGGAAAATAAATGACCGTTAATTACGTTGAGTCTCATCCTTAGACCCAAACCTACTTTTGAATCGTAGCAGTTGTTGTAGGCTGGGTTTTTAACCCAGCCTACGCGAAACTTTATAGCGTATGGTTGAATTAATCCGTAGGGTGCGCCCCGCGCACCATGATATGAAAATTATAGACAAATGATGCTTAAAAAGCACCCTAAGAATTACGCCCAAATAATAATTTTACTAAGAATATGAACGACACTCGAACAAGGTCTTTTAGCCCTGACTATAGCGGTATCCTGCTGACGACGATGGCGATGCAGTCTGTGGCTGAACGTAGTATCGAGACAACAGGAATGCGGTCAGACACGATAGACTGCACACCAGCGGCAAAGCAGATACAAGCGGTAGGCGGGATTGGCTACCGCTTGTATTTAAATTTAATATGATAACAAATCAGACCTAATTTTCGTGCTAAAATTAGCCCTATATTTAGAGCCATAATTTTAGCGGAGAATAAATCATGCAATCGATATTTGCGACACAGACAGCCAGTATCTCAGAGCTTAAGACCAACCCTTCGGCACTGATTAAACAGTCGGATGGTGAATCCATTGCTATTTTGAACCACAATAAACCTGTGGCTTATTTAGTTTCCACAGATATGTTTGAACGCATGATGGAAGCGATGGACGATATGGCACTAAGCCAAACTGTCAGCGCAAGGATGAATGACGGCCAAACACCTATAAAGGTAAGTTTGGATGACTTATAATCTTGAATTTCATCCTTTGGCGTTAAAAGAATGGAAAAAGTTAGCGCCCAGTATTCAGCAGCAGTTTAAGAAAAAATTACAGCAGCGATTAGCAAATCCGCGTGTGCCTGCGTCAAAACTCTCAGGACATACAGACGCCTATAAAATCAAACTACGCACCATCGGCTATCGTTTGGTATATATCGTCAAAGATGATGTCGTCGTGGTTTATGTATTAGCCGTAGGCAAAAGAGAGAACAATAAAGTATATGAGGCGCTTGCGACTCGCCAGCCATAATTAAAACACAGAAAGAATAAAAATGACGGAGGTCATAGACGTGCAATATACCGCAATCATCAAAGACGGTGGTTTATTTATCCCTAATGTATTTTCCGACCTAAATGATGGTAACTCGCATATCGTGCAAGTAGCAGTCGATATCGAGGAAGTTCGTCAGCAATTAAATACCAACGAAGTAACAAAGATGGACGCGCCAAGACCAGCAAAAAAACCCGTTAAAAAGCAGACAAAAAAAGAAGTTCAGAAAGCCGCAGAGGTAGAATTAAGTACGCTGCGTAAAAGCGCTATCGATGAGCTAGAAGGATTGGATGACAGTGAGCTTAGCGAGATTTTTAAAGCGTATATGAATGATGGACAAGAACCAACGCAAATATCTTTAGAGAACCTATAACGCCGTTTTGCCCGTATTTTCAGACGGCATTTTAAAACTTTTGATTCACAACTGTAGCACTTATAAAGGTGGAACTATGACTTACTCGATTTTTTCTCAAACGCCAAACAATGCGCTAACAGAGCCGATGTTTTTTGGTCAGCCGGTCAACGTGGCGCGTTATGACCAACAAAAACACCCTATCTTTGAGCAGTTGATTGAAAAGCAGCTGTCATTCTTTTGGCGTCCAGAAGAAGTCGACGTTTCAAAAGACCGTATCGATTATGGCAACCTGTCGTCGCATGAGCAGCACATCTTTATCAGTAATCTAAAATATCAGACCCTACTCGACTCTATCCAAGGTCGTAGTCCAAACGTGGTGCTATTACCGCTGGTGTCAATTCCTGAGCTTGAGACGTGGATTGAGACTTGGACGTTTTCTGAGACCATTCACTCGCGCAGCTATACCCATATCATTCGTAATATCGTCAATGATCCCGGCGTGGTCTTCGATGACATCATGCAAAATGAGCACATCTTAGAACGCGCCTCTGATATCGCCAAGTATTACGATGATTTGTACTACGACTCACAGCTTTACAATATGTATGGCGCAGGCACACATACCGTCAATGGCAAAGAAGTGACCGTTAGCTTAAAATCGCTGAAAAAGCAGCTGTATTTATGCTTGATGGCGGTTAACGTCCTAGAAGCCATTCGTTTTTATGTGTCATTTGCTTGCTCGTTTGCCTTTGCTGAGCGCAAGCTAATGGAAGGTAACGCTAAGATTATTAAATTAATCGCCCGTGATGAGGCGCTGCATTTAACTGGGACGCAACATATCCTAAACTTGATGCGTAATGGTCGTGACGATCCAGAAATGGTTGAGATTGCCAATGAATGCTATGCAGAAAGCATAGAAATCTTTACCAAAGCGGCGCAGCAAGAAAAAGAATGGGCGGGTTATCTGTTTAAAGACGGCTCAATGATCGGCTTAAATAAAGATATCCTTTGCCAATATATCGAATATATCACCAATTTACGAATGGAAGCGGTTGGCTTGCCAGTCGCGTTCCCGAACTCAAAATCAAACCCTATTCCATGGATTAATACTTGGTTGTCGTCTGATAACGTGCAAGTTGCGCCGCAAGAAACGGAAATCAGCTCGTACCTGGTCGGTCAAATTGATTCAGATTTATCCAATAGCGACTTTGACGATTTTGAACTTTAAACGTTTAACTTTACACACATTATTGTCATGGCTTAATCTTACTATTTTAAGGTTAGGCCGCTATCGTTTTAGTAAGATTTTATGATTAAAAAGTACCATTAAAGACAACTTTACATGCGATGGGAAAATTAAGATAAGGTTGAATTATGACTTGGGTAATGACGAGTAAGAAGCAATTCTACTTGCATGATGACGAAAGTCTGCTCGATGGATTGCTACGCACCGGACACGATATCAATTATCAGTGTAAGGAAGGCTATTGTGGCAGTTGCCGCATCAAGCGCATCGCCAGCTCACACGTTATTGATTATCCGTTTGAGCCGCTTGCTATGATTGAAGAAGACGAAATATTGCCCTGCTGCTGCCGCGTGCAAGGCGTCATTTATATCAATCACGAGCTAATAGAAAAGTAGCTGCCAAATTCATAGAGTTATGATTAAAAAAACATGCTAATAAAAAAGCGCGCTATTTTGAAGATAGCGCGCTTTTTTGTTATCTCTTAAACTGTAAAGCACTATATGTAAATCATGGCGTTATAAAGGTGCGCCATCTCTTTCAAATAGCTGCAATAGCTCTTCGCGCATACGGTCACGCTCCGCTTCTGACATCATTGGCACTTCTTCTCCATCATTTTGTAGACTAGGATCGCCCATACCACCTAGCGTTTCATCGTGAATGATAACAGGGCGCGCCATTGGTTCTTGCGCTGGACGCTCTTCTAGCAGGATTTTTACTTGCTTGTTTTTGCCTTGGCGCAGGACTTGAGCGTTAAGCGTGGTATTTGGCGCTTTACGAGCGACATACTGGATTAAGGTATTGGCATCGGTCATCTCAATACCGTCAATTGACAAAATAATATCGCCAATGCGTAAGCCACTCTTAGCCGCTGGACTTTTAGGCACGACATTAAATACTTCGACACCTGTTGAAGTTTCAAGCTGGGTTGGGTCGCGCAGCTGCGATTGGATTTCGATACCGAGCCAACCACGGCTAACCTTTCCATCTTTAATAATCGCATTCATCACTTGCTCAACGATGGCAGTAGGAATCGCAAAACCAATACCCATCGAACCACCAGAGCGCGAGTAAATAGCGGTATTAATACCAATAAGCTCGCCGTAAGCATCAACCAGCGCGCCACCTGAGTTACCCGGATTGATCGCCGCATCGGTTTGGATAAAGTCTTCAAACTTATTAACGCCCAGTCCTGTTCGCCCTGTCGCCGAGATAATACCTTGCGTCACCGTCTGACCAACCCCGAATGGATTACCAATCGCCAATGCCACATCGCCAACACGGATAGGGTCTTTACGGAAACCAAGGGGCGTCAAATCGGTCATATCAACTTTAATCACCGCCAAATCGCTGTCTGGATCGGTACCAATCAATTTCGCACGACTCTTGCGCCCATCATTAAAGGCCACCGTAATTTCATCAGCTTTTTCAAGGACATGAGCGTTGGTCACGATATAACCATCTTCTGAGACAATGACCCCAGAACCCAAGTTAGTATTGCCCTGCTCTTGGGACGGCCCACCATGAAACTCAAAAAATCGGCGCAATACCGGATCGTTCATATAAGGATGCTCGGCCATCGTCTGCGTGGTATAGATATTGACGACAGATTGTGACGCGCGAGCAACGCCATTATGATAAGAAGCAATCGGCGCAGGTGTATCGGACGCTGGCGCTGATGCTTGCTGCTCGGCAGGCATGGTTCTAGGCGGCTCCCACGCTTGCTCTGATGCCGTCTTCATACTCGTAAACAACCAAATAAACGCTGCAACCACTATCAGCAACAAAACCCAAGGCAACCACGTTAACGCGCCGGCCTTGTTATTGTTATTGGTATTCCGAGATGACGACATATAAAAACCTCTCTATTTTAAAAATAGTTTTGTGAAAACAGTTTGGTAAAAACAGTGAATGAATGATAACTATACGCAAACGCTTCTCGTTGGGCAATGATGCCTAGTAATACCTAAGACAAGATTGAATAATATAAGCGCTACGGATTCTATAGATTCAGGTATGCAAATTATAACTGGCAACATCGATAAATAGTAACGTATCGTGTACCGTTTCAGTTATCCACGTCATCTACTCTTTTACAGCGCCATGCTAAAATGGCGCAATTAAACACCCTAACGACTTAGAGCAAAGTTAATTATAAACAGATATTTTGCTTATTTAGCGGCAATACTTACCACATTGAACGCTTGAAATTTGTAAATAACAAACAATCAAGAACCGTCCGTAACGGCAACAATTATAAGGAAAGACCATGACCGAACACAATAGCTCGACCGAAACCTTAAACCAGCTTTCAAATCAGTTCTCAAGTCAGTTTTCAAGCCAAACGCCAAATAAGACGATTAGCGCACAAGCTTTGACGGATTTTTGTGACGACTACTTATCAGCAGCAGCCTTTAAAGACTATGCACCAAATGGCTTGCAAGTAGATGGCGGGCGACCTATCGGTCGTATTGTCACCGGTGTCACCGCCTGTGAGGCGTTGATTGACGCCGCGATTGCTGATAACGCCGATGCTATCGTGGTGCATCATGGCTATTTTTGGAAAGGCGAGCCTGAGACCATCACAGGCATGAAAGGTCAACGTATTCGCAAACTGATGCAGCATGGCATTTCTTTGATTGGCTACCACCTGCCACTCGATGCCCATCCTATTATTGGCAATAATGCCAAACTTGCTGAGTTACTCGATATGAATATCATCGGTGCGCTTTATCCGCATGAGTCGCATCCGGTTGGCAATATTGCCAGCTGCCAGCCGCAAAGCGCTCAAAATCTTATTACCCAGATTACCGCTGCTTTAGGTCGGGTGCCATTACACATTCCCGCCACCTATAACGCCGCAACCAACGCTGAGCCTACGCAAGCGGACAGCAGATTGATTGAACGCGTGGGTATCTGCACGGGCGGCGCGCAAGATATGATTGAGCAAGCAGCATTGATGGGCTGTGATGCTTATATTTCTGGTGAAATATCAGAGCGTACCACTCATAGCGCCCGTGAGCTTGGCATTGATTACTTTGCCTGCGGTCACCATGCGACCGAGCGCGGCGGTATTCAAGCGTTGGGCGAACTACTGGCTGAGCAATTTGGCTTGCCCGTGACTTTTATTGATATTGACAACCCAGCCTAATCATTAATACCTAAGGATTAGGCTGTTTTATCTACTTGCAACTATTCTCTTACTATTTTAAGCGCTAATTTTAGAGTTTTTCATTAAATACAGAAAATGCTGCTTAAGCGCAATCTTTTCTTATAGCCCTTTTTGTCACTGGGTCAGCCAAAACAAAGGCGTTTTTTACCGTTTATAGTGCTATTGTTAAGTTTTATCGCTAATTTATTAACTCCACTTGAATAATATAATGAATATCCGCATATTAGTTCCTGAAGAAAGAATTTCTTGTCATGAGACTTCCCATTTTTATAGCTTCCGGTTATGGCGCTAAAATTTTTTTCATCGATTAAAGCTCTATTTTTTAATAAATTAATAAGGTTTTTAACGGTGATCATTTAAATACTCTCTTTGCCTTATTTAGCTGATGAGACAGTGGTTTTTAAACAGTATTTTTATTTTAGTGTCGCGATAAGATTAGAGCAAAATTTTTCTGATGGTGTTTTTTTACTCGCTAGCAGACAAGGGGTATTACTCATCTTTATCGCTGAGCAAACCATATTATTAGCCAGCTCCTCTACTACAAACGATTCAAAGAGTAGCTCGTGATTAATATAAACGCAGCAACGATTAAGTGCAGTTGTACGGCGCTTATGCTGTATATTTGTCTCAATAATTTATTCATGACCTTACCTATGTTTCATATGGTTTTATAGCCAGTCTTTTAATCACTAACTCATTTTATAGCGATGAAGGAATCATCCGATTTATACCCTTCGCGCTGTGGTGCGTCTTTTTTTAGAATGATGTTTGAAGTGCGTGTTTTATCTTCTAAAAAGTAGCTACCTATGCGTTAAATGATAAAAAGACGGTTGTGCTAACGGTTATATATTTGATGTTAGCAGCGCCATATGTAAACAAGATGACAGCGACCTTATGCTATTTATCAGGCTGATGTGATCTAAAATGTAACGCCAGTTTATGCCACTTATATAGCCATACGCTTTTTATAACTATATAAGCCGCATAAATTGATTAAGCATTTTTATGGTATGAAGGATGGCTAAAATCAGGAGACATCCATGCAGCGTATTACTTACCGTGTGAAAGTATCTGCGCAAGGGGCCAAACGCCGTATTTCTTATTTACTGCGTCCATCTAAGCGCTTACTGCACACCAAAAGTAACTTCGTTCCAGCAGTTGCACCTATCAAAGTGACTGGTTGCGCCAAAACCAAATTTTCCAAAACCAAGAAATTGGCACAAGTATCAAGCATCGCTCTGCTCTCTTTACCGGCTGAGAGCTTGACCACGATGAACGCGCCTGTGCCTGCCTATGCGCACGTTATGTTAGAAAACACTCTAACGGTTGCTGCTGTACCGGGTGACAGCACCTACTTTGCAACCGACGGCTTTCAGCACGGTTTTGGCTATGATTTAGTGCGTAGCTATGCAGATGGGCTTGGCGTCAACATCAATCTCAAAGCCTATGCTAGCGAAGAGGCAGCGCTCAGAGCTTTAAAATCAGGCGATGCCGATATGGCTTTGACCACCGCCAGCACCCAGCTAAAAAGCCAGCTAGACTTAGCCTCTGTTAATGTGAGCTGCGGCTATGATGCCAGCTTGACTAAAAATGGGCTGCATCCTAAAGTCAGTTGGACATTTAATTCCGCCAACGATCCGTTATCGCAAAAAGCCAGTTACTTTTTATGTGATAGTATTAAGCTTGAACACACGCAAAAATTGGCGGCGTTTTATAATCAGAACTTATTAAAAGACGCTTATAGCCAAGACCATTTTAAAAAGACCTTGACAGAAAAGTTACCTGATTATCAGTCATCGTTTCAAGAGCAAGCGCGCAATTATAATCATGATTGGGAGCTACTGGTCGCCATGGGCTATCAAGAGTCGCATTTAAATGCCAATGCCGTCTCTCCGACTGGCGTGCGCGGTATCATGATGCTGACCAATAATACCGCTAAGGCGATGGGCGTCTCTGATCGCGTTGACCCGTATCAAAGTATTGGTGGCGGTGCTCGTTATTTGGAGCAAATGAAAGCCGATTTCGCTGATGTACCAAAAACCGATCGCATCTGGTTTGCCCTTGCCGCTTATAATATGGGTCCAAATGCTGTAAAAGGTATCCAGCGTAAATTGAGCGCCAATGGCATCGATGATAAAAGCTGGGCAAACATATATGCTTATTTGTCAGAAAACAGAGCGTCAAACAGCCGTTATGGTCAGGCCATGCATTATGTGAGTAATATTAGAAGTTATCTTGAAACCATTAAAACCCAAACGGTTTAATATGATTTTGCTAAAGGCTCTAAACCTTGAATAAAGTCTTAAATCTTGAACAAAATAATGCCAACAAAAAAGCTGCTCTTAATTAGAGCAGCTTTTTTTAATGCTTAAAATTTGTCAAATGCGACTACATTCTACATTAGCGATTCGGTACGGTTAAACGTTGACCGCGTTGCAGCATGGTATCGACAGCGATATTGTTCATATCAGCGAGCTCTTTGGTAGATACACCATACTTACGTGCTAGGCCAATCAAACTGTCACCCGAGCCTACGGTATAGCTGACGGTTGCTTTTGGTACTTTGATGGTCTGCCCACGTTGTAACTGGGCGTTGGTCGCCAAATTATTGGTCGCCGCCAAATCCTCTACCGATATCCCAAACTGACGCGCTAAGGCAATAAGACCATCGCCCGCTTTTACTTTATAGCTCTCAGTATTACCAAGTTTTTTGCCGCTACTGCTTGCGGTTTCTGCACTGGCGCTGCTGGTGCTCTTGTTACTGGTGCTACTAGTATTACTGTTAGACGTACTAGTAACACTGACCGTACCATTTGCAGGAATGGTAATCGTACGACCCAATATCAGATTAGAATTGGTTTTCAAATTATTGGCGGCGGCCAAATCACTTAAACCGATATTATAGCGCTGCGCCACGCCCGTTAACGTATCGCCTGATTTCACTTTATAGCTGACCGCTTTGTCATTAAGTTGACGATCGACCAAATCTTTTGAAACCGGCACTTTGATTGTCTGACCACGTTGTAAGCGTGCCCTAGCATCAAAGTTAGGGTTAACGGCTGCTAGCTCTTCAGGACTGATACCAACACTATTTGCAATACCGATTAAAGTATCGCCCGATTTGACCTTATAGTTGGTCGTTGCCACTGTACTTGTAGGAGCACTGGTTTTCACAGGATTGCTAGCGCTACTTGAGCTAGTATTTGCGGCAGTAAAGTCTACATTGGCAGGCACTTTTAAGATTTGACCGACGTATAGTGAGTCCGTCGTACCCATATTATTTAAGTTTGCCAAGGTGGTGGTCGGTACATTAAATTGACGAGATAGCGCAATCAAGCCATCGCCCGGCTTGACTTTGTAGTTTTTGGTAGCCGTACTAGATTTACTAGGTTTGGTTGATGGCGCAGCAGGCGTGGCAGCAGGTGCAGTGACTTTACCAGGTACCAACCACAGTTTTTGTCCGCGTAGCAAGTCTGCTCTACTGCTCAAGTTATTATAGGTGGCGAGCTGAGTCACTGACAAACCAAAGCGATTGGCGGTACCGATTAGCGTGTCGCCACCTTGAACGATATAGCTTTCAGGCTGGCTTGCGGCAGTATTGCTCGCACTACTTAATGGCTCGATAGATTTAGCGTTGTATAGGTATAAAGTACTGCCAGCCAACAGATTGGCACTCGCATCTATCTGATTCCATTCAGCGATATCACGCCAGCTAACACCAGCACGGCTGGCGATATTCGCCAAGGTATCACCACGCTTAACCGTATAGGTAGTACGCGTGCCTTGTGGTTTTGGTTTGCTAGCCGATTTTTTCGGGAAGCTCAGTTTCTTCTCTTGCCCAGTTGCCTCTAAAATAGATTGCTGCGTCTGAACGGCTGATAGGTTGATATTACCATCGGCGTTGACGACATTGGTTTCAGGCGTACTAATACGAATCTGATTGGCAATGTAATCACGTTCCGCTTTACTTAATGGCGGCTCTTGAATAATGGTATTGTTTTGTGTGATTTGCGCCGATGTGGTCGGTAAGCTGTTACTGCTCTTTAGCTCAGCGTTAATCTTTTTGGTTTCAGCAGACGTCAGCGGTGGCTCAGTACGGACGGTATTGTTGTTACTGTAAACGGAGCTGCTGGTCGGTGAAGCCGTCGGCGGAATATAACTGGTGGTCTGCTGCGGTACGCTCGCGCTCGCAGCATACTCTGCAAGGGCGCTGCCGGTAGTCGGTAACGAGCCACTACTGGTGTATGGTTTATTGTTGTAGCTTGGTGTGGTTGAGCCTGAATAGCTAGGCGTTGTACTCGTGCTCGTATTACTAGAAGCTATCACGTTACTGCTACCATTACCTCTTAACGAGCTAAGCTTAGCATCTGTCGTCAAGCTGACATCGTTTGGAATGATAATACGCTGCGGCCCTGATGCGTCGACGCGCGCTGATGTCAGCGCCGTATTCAGCCTTTCTAACTCATCGTAACTGACCCCTGTCACTTGCGACACTTCCGCTAGGCTTACACCATAATTGACCGGTACACTACGGAAATGCTGACGGTTAGCAATAGCAGGCAGATAAACGCCATATTGCTCAGGCTTGGCAACGATTTCGGCAACCGCTAAAAAGCGCGGTACATAGTTCATGGTTTCAGTCGGTAGTCTGAGCGACCAGTAATCGGTTGGCAAACCGCGCGCCGCATTGGCATCAATGGCTTTTTGCACCCGACCAGGACCGGCGTTATAAGCAGCTAGTGCCAGCTCCCAACTACCAAATTGATTGTGCAGCGCGGTCAAAAAGTCGTAAGCAGCACGCGTTGATTCAATCACGTCACGGCGACCATCATAGGTGCTACTTTGATTTAGACCATAAATGCGTCCGGTACTTGGAATAAACTGCCATAAACCGGCGGCGGCGGCACTACTGGTTCCACTTGGATCGTAGGAGCTCTCAATCACTGGCAATAACGCAAGTTCGGTTGGAATATTACGGCGCTCAGCTTCTCGAACGGTATGGTAAAGATAGCGACTGGCACGAGCGGTCAAGCGGTTTAGATAGTCTTGGCGACTGGTAAACCAACCTTTTTGCGCTTCAATACGCTGATTATAAACAGGGCGTCCACCATTCATACGGTAGCCTGCGCGCAAGCGATTCCACAAATCACCATATTGTTGAATAGCAAGTTTATTACCTTCAACCATCGTCATATCAGTCGCTTCTAATAAATCTGCCAGCTCATCTAAGCTCTCAGCATCCAAAAAAGCCGTTGAATAATCAGCGCCCGTGCTTGGTTTAGTCACTTGGGTAGCGGGACGTTTGTTAACCACAGCTGAGCTGCCGGTCGCACCCGTCTTTTTTACCGCTGAGGTATTACTACAAGCACTGATAAGTAAAGTCGACACCGCCAGCGTCAATGGTAAAGCGATAAAGGAGCGAGATTTTGATGACACAGTAGACATGATAGTGGAAGTTTCCTAACAACAATAAGTGATAAAATAAAGTTAATCGACAGTATAGTACGCAATATCAAACAAAAACCAGCCTAATCGTAAAGATAATGCGCAAAAAGTCATTTGCCTTATCTTTTGATGGCTTACTTCATAATACAGAACTTGATATATGACTAATTTTTAGTTGATGGTCACTTGTGAGACCGCGCGTAAAAGCACTGCGTTACCCGTAGATAAAGTCAGTGTGACCCGCGATGAGGTGACAAATGAAACTTTTTGACCGTCTTTTACCCAGCTTTCATTGGTGGTGACATTGGCTTTGGCTTGGTCGCCCGTAATCACAATGTTATCCACCGTAATATCGTAGCGATAATTTGACGTATCACGCCAGCTTCTTTGCAGCAGTTGCAGATAAGCGTCTTTATCAAGGCTGGTGGTTTTGCCTTTTCTGGACATCGAAATCAGTGCATCATCAGACACCAAGCGCGCAACTTGATTGGTGTTTTGGCTATTGGCAGCTGATTTCATGGCAGCGGCGTAGTTTTGTACCAGCGCATTGCTCATGGTCGCCGCTTGCGCGTTGATACTAATAGCACCAGCAGCGGCCACTACCGCTGTCACGCCAGCACTTTTTATCAATAGAGCAATTAGCCCTTTTCCCCATAGTCGTTTCATGATATTCCTTAGTAATACTATTATCATTATCGTCGTGTGTCGTTAAAGCCAAATAATGTTATGGCTATAGATTATGGTCATACATTGACTTAAGACCTAAATTTATCAGGCGCTTATAATTCTTTTGTTTTAAGGCTATTTGTGTGTAAAACTTAGGTTAATTAACGACACATTGTTATGTTAGTTTTAGCCTATCACCCAATTCTCACAGCTATGTGACACCCTGTGTGATTATTGCGAATCTCACGCAAAACAGTGCTGTGCATTTATCTGCTCAGTCCAATTTTTAATGACCATTTTTCTCATGCTTGTGTTCATTATGGCCGTCTTCATAACTTTCATCATCGCTGAGCTTCATGCCTAAACGCTCAACGCGTCTGTCCATCATCTGCCGAGCTAAGGCTTGCATGTCTTCGACGCGATCTATCTCATCGACAATTTCAAGCCCTAATAAAGTTTCAAACACATCTTCTAAAGTTACCAAGCCTTTAACTTCGCCGTACTCACCAACGGTGATAGCAATATGAATACGGTTTTTTAGCATCAGCTCTAATAAATCAAACAGTTTCATCTTTGAAAATACAAAGGTAATGTCGCGTTTAAACTGGGTCAGCGGTTTATGAGCGGCATGGCTAAATTTTGCTAAGAGCATGTCGGTTTTTAAGACAAAACCGGTGATATTGTCCAAATCGCCATCATAAATTGGCAAACGCGAAAAGGTCAGTTTTGGGCGATCAACCAATAAATCAGCGACGGTTTTATGCTCTTCAAATGCCAGCATCACCGAACGCGGGGTCATAATGTCTTCAACTTTAATCGCCCCAAATGCCAATAGATTACGAATAATACGTGACTCTAACGGATCAATCTGTCCTGATTCTTCGCCGATGCTGGCGAGTGCCGCAAATTCACGGCGGCTAAACGCTTGCGGCTCTTTACCGCGTACCAGCAGTTTGGTTAATTTTTCTGAGAACCAAATCAAAGGATAGAGCAGCAAAATAATACCGCGAACAAAATAAGCAACCATGCCGCCCAATTGACGCCAATAGATAGTGCCTAGGGTTTTTGGCATGATTTCGGATAAAAACAAAATAGCCAAGGTCATGAACGCCGAAAACAGACCAAACCAAGCGCTACCAAAGACAATCGTCGCCTGCGCACCCGCCCCAATCGAGCCTAAAGTATGCGCCACGGTATTTAACGTTAAGATAGCTGCCAACGACTGATCGATATTATCGACCTTTAGGCGTTTTAGCATGTTGGATTTTTTTGGGTTCGTTTCCTGCAAGTCAGCAATATACGACGGCGTCATGCTGAGGAGTGCCGCCTCGGCGAGCGAACAAATGAACGAGATGCCAATGGCAATGAGCACAAATAAAATAAGCAGTAGCACGCTACTAGCAGTAGGATTTGCTACCTCACCTGCTGCCCAAACCGCTTGTGGTAGCAAAGAGGTTAGCAATAGAATAAACGCCGAAAACGATTTGCTATTAAAGCGTGTCATATAAGAGCGACCATTGCCACCCATCGTCGGGGGAGGTTCAGCAGAGGCGTCTTTACGACAAGCGCGAGGACGGTATAAGCGAGGTACAGACATAAAAAAGGTAAACAAGTTAGGTAACCTAAACAAAGAAGAAAAAGGAAATCACAATATATCATGAGCAAGCGCTAGCAGATAGAAAATAATAGCCGATAAATACGAATGCTTTTCTACCCAATCATTAAAAACGTGCTCAAACCATTCTATTATACAGCCATTCTGTTTATGATACTGGCAATTTGCGATAAATAGCTATTATTATCAATTGCTTAGAAATATAGCTACCCATATTTTTGAAAATTATAAAATAATAACAACTTTATATTAACTTAACATTTGGCTTGTTATGTCTACTGCATAATTGCCCTTGCTTTGCTTATAATAACAAATCCTCTATCACTATAACTATCATAGCCACCCCATGAATTGCAACAAAAACGCCCTCAGCCTATGATTAACAGTTACCAAGCCTGAGATTTTTTGTTACTATGCGTGTAAATTTATTCTTATCTATGACTTACTGAGAGAAATTATGAGCTTATTCATTCAAGCGGCCCATGCGGCACCAGAAACTGCCGGCGCTGCGTCAATGTTTGGACAAATCTTGTTGCCGGTTGCCTTTTTTGCCATTTTTTACTTTTTGGTGATTCGCCCACAGTCTAAACGTACCAAAGAACACCGTGCGATGGTCAACGCGTTGACCGTTGGCAGCGAAATCATTTTTGCTGGTGGTCTTATGGGCCGTATTAAAGCATTGGAAGGTGATTATGCGGTAGTGAGCTTAAACAATCATACCGATGTTAAAGTGCAACGTGCGTCCGTGATTTCAGTATTGCCGGCTGGCACCATTGAAAGCGTTTAATTGTCATTTAGAAATTCAATAATTGACAAACTTTTATTGAGCTTAATTGCTGCTAGATATCAATTATTGGTTGTAATGACTGTAAAATGACCGTACATTATTTACGGTCATTTTTCGCTTTACTGTTTACGCTTAACCGTTTTTTGCTTTACTATCATCGCGGATGATCGCAGTGGTGCAGAATTTAGTACGACTACTAACACACAATAGTAGCTCTCCATTTAATCACCTGCCATTGTTATCGCTAACTTCCCATCTGCTAACTTGTGGCCTGCGTCGCCAGTAGTTTATCAACTTAAAGAAGTGATTATGCAATATCCCGCTTGGAAATACTTACTCATCGCCGTCGTGCTTATCATTGCCGGTCTATATGCGGCCCCTAACCTCTATCCTGATGAACCTGCCGTACAGATTACCAGTGCCGCAGCAGGTACACAGCTATCTGAAGGTATTTTGACCCAGTCTAAAAGCTTACTTGAAGAGGCTGGCATCAATAATCATGATGGTACCTTTGAGGGCAACAGCGCGCTGGTGCGTCTCGATAATCCAGTCGATCAGCTAAAAGCTCAGGAAGTGCTGCGTCAGAATTTGGGCGAGGACTATGTGGTCGCACTAAACTTGGCACAAACGACCCCAGAGTGGTTGCGTGATATCGGTGCAAAACCGATGAAGCTCGGGCTTGATTTGCGCGGCGGAGTACGTTTTGTACTAGAAGTGGATATGGATAAAGCGCTCGAGCAGCGTTTGACCAGTGCCAGTCGTGATATGCGCCGTGACTTACGTGCTGAGCGTATTGCGGTAAAAGGTATCAAAACCGAAAAACGTGGCGTGGTGCTGCATTTCGCTGATACCGATACCCGTAACCGTGCGCAAAACATCTTACAAGGCTCGATGGGTAATACTTTCACGCTACAGTCTTCGATTGATGAGCAGGGCCCTGCGCTGATTTTAGCGTATAACGATGCTACCTTAGATGAAATCAATAGCTACGCGGTCAACCAAAACTTGACCACCCTACGCAATCGTATTGCTGAGCTTGGGGTGACCGAAGCTTTGGTACAATCGCAAGGTGCTAGCCGTATTGTCGTTGAGCTCCCAGGCGTACAAGATACCGCTGAGGCAAAACGTGTCCTTGGTCGTACGGCTAACCTTGAGTTCCGTATGGTCGCTGAAGGTGCTGAAAACTATATGGGCGGTATTCCGCCTGCTGGCACTGAAGCGTTCCCCTTTGAAACACTCGATGGTCCGCCAGTATTGCTTGAGCGTCAAGCGATTGTCACCGGTGATAAAGTCACCAATGCTCAGACAGGCATCGATGAAAATGGCTCGCCTGAAGTCAGCATTACCCTAGATAGTGCTGGTGGCAAGCTCATGCAAAACGCTACCCGTACTGCTGTCGGTAAACAAATGGCGGTGCTGTTTATTGAAAACAAACAACGTATCGCTTATAAAGAAGACCCAGCGACTGGTGAGACGGTTGAAGTACGTACACCGTATGCAGAAACCAAAGTCATTAACCGTGCCAATATCCAAGCGGTACTGGGCTCATCATTCCGTATTACTGGACTTGATAGTAGTGCAGAAGCGGCTGAGCTTGCACTCTTATTACGTTCAGGAGCGCTAGCTGCACCGATGTATTTCGTGGAAGAGCGTACGATTGGTCCATCACTCGGTCAAGAAAACATTGAAAAAGGCTTATTCTCTACCCAAGTTGGTTATTTATTAGTTTTCGCCTTTATGATTGTTTTCTATCGCTTATTTGGCGTCATCGCCAACGTGGCCCTAGCAATTAACGTCATTATTATCATTGCTATCATGTCAATCTTAGGCTCATCACTCACCCTACCGGGTATTGCTGGTATTGTCTTGACCATTGGTATGGCGGTCGATGCCAACGTGCTGATTTTTGAGCGGATACGTGAGGAGCTGGCAAATGGTGTCCGGCCAAAATCCGCCATCGTCGCAGGTTTTGACCGTGCTTTTAGTAGTATTTTCGATGCCAATATTACAACCTTACTGGTCGCCTTTATCTTATTTGCGATAGGTACGGGTCCGATTAAAGGCTTTGCGATTACCCTCGCGATTGGTATTGTCAGCTCGCTATTTACCGCCATTTTGGTGACGCGTGCGCTGATACAAATTGCTTACGGCAAGCGCAAATCTATCAAACGTCTGAGCATCGGTTAGGAGAAAACTATGGCTATCGATAATAACAATCCGCTAGAACAAGAAAATAACCCAGATCGAAATGGCTCAAACGGTGAAGCAAATACTACTGGTACGCGCCGCCGTAAAAAACCGCGCCGTGATGGCAAAGGCAGTAATACGCAAGCTAATAATCCTAGAACCTCTAAATTGACCGGTTCAAAAACCCGCCGCGGTGGGAAAGAAAATCAAGCCTTGGCGACCCAAGCATCTGGTAACACAGCAGCGGTTGATCCTAATTTGATGTTAGGTGGTTCTGCCGAAGATGCCGCTGCTTACGCAGAAGGTGGTATCAAAGCCATTGGCGATCAACGTATCATCCCATTTATGAAGTTAGAAAAGCCGATGGCACTTCTATCGCTTCTGATGGTGATTGGCAGTATTATCGCCATCGCCGTTAATGGTCTAAATCTAGGTCTTGATTTTACCGGCGGGGTGTCAGCGGATGTGCGTTATGAGCAGCCTGTTGAGCAAGTCGACGTGGTAAACGCGCTAGCTGATAATGGGTTTGACGATGCGGTCGTACAGTATCTAGGTACGCGCCAAGAGCTTTTAGTGCGCTTGCCGCCTCAATCAGATAACGTCGATGGACTGAACGCCAGCCTGAGTAAAGCATTGGCACTGCCTAATAATAACGTTGAAATCAGTAACGTTAATATTATCGGTAGCCAAGTCGGTAACGAAATCTACTTAAACTCGGTTATGGCATTGGCATTAGCATTGGCTTGTATGCTTGGCTATGTTGCCCTACGTTTCCAGTTTAAGCTAGCGCTTGGCGCAGTACTGTCGCTATTCCATGATGCGGTGGTGACCATCGGGGTGTTTGCCTTATTTGGCTTTCCGTTTGATTTAACTGTCCTAGCTGCTGTACTGGCGTTGATTGGTTACTCGCTGAACGATACGATCGTCGTTTATGACCGTATCCGCGAAAACTTCCGCCGCGTGCGTGGTATCACACCGCGTCAAACGATTGATTTGTCATTAACAGAGACGCTGCGCCGTACGATTATGACCATCTCAACAGTATTGCTGGTAGTGCTAGCGATGTTATTCTTAGGTGGTGATGGTCTATACTGGTTCTCAGTGGCGCTGTTTATTGGTTTACTTGCGGGTACTTATTCTTCAACTTATATCGCAAGCTCTATTCCTTTAAGAATGGGCTTATCACGTGACGACTTTATCGTCAAAGTAAAACCTGAGTTTGAAGAAGAAATCGTCACGTTTAATGATCCAAAAATGTATGAGCAAGACTAACGCTTGTATAAAAGCAAATAACTAGAATTTTAGTTGTCTAGCAAACGTTATCACGATAAAAGCACCTAAACTCTAGGTGCTTTTGTCTTTATACTATTTTTATCCATCTTTTAATGTTATTCGATAAGTCATCACTAAACTTTTCCGCCTTATTATATGGTTATATAAGCGACTAAGCTATGTCATCTACCCTGCCGCCGAGTGCTATGCCGCCTATTGATACTCGCTATGCGCGTATCATCGCGATTGCCTTACCCGTATTATTGGCTAACCTTGCGATGCCACTACAAAGTGTCATTGATACGGCGATTGTCGGTAATATGAATGACACTGCCAAGCTTGCTGGCATGGGCTTGGCTATTCAGTTGCTGTCTTTGATACTAGTCAGCTTTAATTTTCTGCAATATGCGTCATCTGGCCTTTCTGCACAAGCACTCGGTCAACTTGCTAATAATAGCTCTTCTAAGCAAACGCAATCACCGCTGCTATCAATTTTGCAGCGGGCTTTGTTACTTGCGTTTATGATTGGCGCAGTGCTACTTATTGCAAAACCTTGGCTCATTGATTTTGGCTTACAAGCGCTTTCTGCCAATCCTGATAGCGGTCGTGCAGCCAAGACTTATTTGGATGTCCGTTTTTGGGGCGTTATCGCAGAGCTGATGAATTTTGCATTTATCGGCTGGTTTGCCGGTCAAGGCAAAACCCGCTATATGCTTTATCAGCAAGGCTTTATCGCCATGCTTAATATTATTCTGACCTTATTTTTCGTTTATGTGCTGCAGATGGGCTTGGTTGGGGTAGCATTAGGGACGACCATTGCCTTTTGGCTTGGGGTGGTCTTAGCATTGTGGCTTAGCCGTCGACATTTGCAAATCTCTTGGCGCGCGTTATTTAATGCTAATAAAGACCACTTTACCAAACATAAAATGCTTAGGCTATTTTCGTTAAATAAAGATATTTTTATCCGTACGCTTATTTTAACCTTAAGCTTTGCTTGGATTACCCGACTGTCGGCCCAAAGCGGCGATGTTATTTTGGCCGCCAATGCTATTTTATTGCAGGTATTAAGCATCTCAGCCTTCGCCCTTGACGGCGTGGCGGTATCGGCAGAAACCTTAAGCGGACAAGCAGCAGGACGACGCGATTGGCCGCGCTTTCGTATTATCGTCAAACGCACAGGCGTGGTCAGTTACGGCCTTGCCATGATGCTAAGCGCGATTTGGTGGCTTGCAATGCCAACTTATTTGGATTTTATGACCAATATCAAACCCGTCTTTGCGCTAGCTTATGACTATCACCTTTATGCGGTACTACTGCCACTGGTTGGCGTTGGCGCTTATTGGCTCGATGGAATATTCTTTGGTTTAACGGCTGGTAGCGTCATTCGTAATGCCGCGCTGATATTGGCGCTTATCTTTTTCCCTTTAAGTTGGCTACTCTACCAGCAATGGGATATGACCGGTATTTGGCTTAGCGTTTGGTGCTTATTATTATTAAGATTGATGATTCTTGGTGGGTTTTTATACCGTGCCCATCAAACAGGCAGCTATGAAAAATTGCAGCCTGAAGCTTGACCATTAAAGTAATTAGCTAACATGAGGCGTTTAATAAACACTTAGATTAACACATGAAGT
>NZ_DJUD01000012.1:0-25735 GCF_002439405.1 Psychrobacter sp. UBA6291
TAGCTAATTTGTATAAAAATATCTCTGCACACGACAAAAAAAACAAAAAAGTCTGTTAAAGCAAAGGCATAATAGTAATTTTTAAGACGAATCAGACCATGCCAAACTTTAACAGACTTAGTGAGACTTTAACCCAAAACCTGAGCATGAACAAGGCAAGAATCAATTGTTTGAGCCTAATGATAATAGCCCTGATTACTGCTCAAAGCAGTAATCTTAAAAAAAATAGCAAGACACCTTCCTAAGGGTGGCAAGACCGACAGTCACTATCGCAGACTACAGCGATTTTTTGCCGAAGCGAGGATAGACTACGATCAACTGGCTTTAATGATATATCGACTATTTGGGCTAGGCAAAGTCACCTTAACCATTGACCGCACCAACTGGAAATGGGGTAAAAGTAACCTCAACATCTTTATGCTAGGGGTGGTATATAAAGGGATAGCCATCCCCTTATACTGGCAAATGCTAGATAAGCGAGGTAATACAAACCATCTTGAACGCTGTGAACTTATTGAGCGGTTTATCAAACAATTTGGCAAAGATAACCTTGAGATGATAGTAGCAGACAGAGAGTTTGTTGGCGAAAAATGGTTTAACTGGCTCACCAATAATCACATACCCTTTGCCATACGGATTAAGAAGAACAGTAAAGTTAAGAATCATCATGGCAAGTTGGTACAGATTAAAGAGTTATTACGCCATGTTAGCCATCAAGAAACATATCGACATGGACGAATACTGACTGTCGATGGTTGTTTGGTTCGAGTATTTGCCAAGCGTGATAAAGACTATGGTTTAGTGATTGTGGCCACCAATCAACTAGAAACAGTGGATGCGATGACAAGCTATGCTAAGCGTTGGGAGATTGAGACTTTATTTGCTTGTCTAAAGGGCCGTGGCTTTAATCTTGAAGATACCCACTTAACCCATCTTGATCGGGTCAGTAAATTAGTCGCAGTGAACGCCTTAGCATTTTGTTGGGCTTATCATGTCGGTATTTATAATGACAAAGATAAGCCGTTAAAGCGCAAGTTAAAGTCAAACGCTCGACCTCAAGCCAGTTTGTTTGCGCTTGGCCTGGATGTGTTGATTGAGGGCCTTCACTTGGTGTTCTTTAACAATGATAAGACTGTATTTCGACAGTTAGTTAGCTTTTTAACCCCTAAACCTATGAAAATCGGGTGGGGATGATTTTTTTGTCGTGTGCAGAGTAAAAATATAATAAACACTAGGCGAAATTCACCTCCACCCTAATGTCGGGTGGAGTCCTCTTTCGCTTTTAGATAGGTGACGTCTACTCTATCACTGTAACGATAGGTACGTATCAGACGCAGCTCAACAATATCATTCATATCTTCGGTAAATTTACCAAAGGGCGCCGCTTGTCTGACCGACTGCTTGGCCGCCTCATCTAGTATCGTCGAGTTTGAGCTCTCAAGTAAACGAATGGCTTTAATATTGCCATCATTGCTGATAATCACCATCAAACGTACCTCGCCGGTGATACCTTGGGCGCGCGCTTGCGCAGGATATTGCAGATTCCCGACGCGCTCAACGTGCTCACGAAAAGTGTTGATATAATCGGCAGCGGCGCCGCGGGTGGTCGAGTTACTATCGACGGTCACGACTTTTGATTTGGTCGCATACAGCTGTTGCCGCTGTGACAGCTGCGCCTCTAAAGTCGCGATTTGTTTACGCAGACGCTCTTCTTGCGCCTTCATATCATCTTGCTCTTGCTTGCTGTCATTATCAGACTCGACGCTCGCTTGACGCCAGCTGAGAGTGGTACGTAGATAGCTTTCTTGATAGCGCTGCTGCCGAACTTGACGCTGCAAGTCAATCACATCTTGTGTCTCACTCATTTGCTCGGCTGCCACCGGACTACTCTGGTCGGTTTCTTGGCGTATTTGCTCTTGCACCGTGCCGCCGCCTTGTTGGGACGCATTGGCAATAAACTGCGCATCTTCATTTGGCTGCATATTCTCGGTCAAAGCTTTTGCAACGTCCTGCATCATGCCAGCAGGGTCTTGCCCCAGCGAAAAACTAATGCCAAAAATAATCAGCGCATGAACACTGACGGCTATCACCGCCGCCATCGGCAAACTGATATCGCGCTTGGGCGCTTGCGCTGAAAAATGATAGCTTTGCGAGTCTTTAATCGAAGTCACAGTGGGTCTCAGCTGATGAATATAGTAGATTCCATTTAGAAATGTTATAGGACTGCTGGAATAAATTTTGCGAAGCCTCTGGAGTGCGAAGCGCACAGCAAGCGAGGAAAATTTATTCCAGCAGAGCGCTATTTAAACGAACCACTTTTATATTGAATTGGCTATATAAGGGCGGTCGATACAAGGCGTCATAGGCGCTCTTCGGTAAACTAAGCACTCGTCGACCAATACCGGCGCTATCATACCATGAGATAGAATTGCGTCGCTAGCACAAGCGTATACCGTCGCTACTTAATCAATCACTTACCTACAGGCAGGTTTACGTGCCGGTTTATCCCCTGCTAACCTAATAATCCGCGTTTTTAAAAAGTAACCTCGCACAGGTTTTGTAGATTTGATAATAAATAGCCAAACTGCTCAATGATACAAAACGTAGACGTCCATTTTGCCTACTGTCATTTTGATATATACTGTTTTATAAACTCTTTTTGCGCCTGCTATTAAATAATGAATAATTATAAGGATAATAAGTTTGAGTAATTTCGAGCATATGGACAATATGGATAATTCAGACAGTTTTGAAGAGTTATTTGACAGTATCGCTGACCGTTTTGACGAGTCCTTTAGCGATGGCTGGGAGCGTCTTAGCCAAGCCGTCAAAACTATCTATGACAGAACCACGGATAAATTCGAGGAAGAGCTGTCCTTGCCGGTTGCCCAAATTTACGTCAACGATGCGCTGCAAAAATTTGTCACCGATAATGTCAAAGCCATTTTAGAGCTGCGCGTTGAGATACATGACGACTGGTTTCGCTTGTATTGTACGATTGATGTTGGCGGGATTTATGCAGAAGTAGCAAGTAATTTTAGCTTGGTTCATGTGCAGCTTGATCGCAACGTCCAGCGCTTTGTTTTTGGACAGCTGACTTATACCGATGTCCTTAACCTACGCTGTGAATCCTTTATCAAACGCCAAGGGCTTAAACTGTTTATTTGGTTTTATCATAGCGTACTGAAAAAAGACCCCTTAGGTTTCATCTTGTCTTATATCAATATAGCCCGTGCCAAAGAAGAGATTATCTACCTTGATATCAATCGCTGGCTAAAAAAGAACAAAAAAATAATGAGCACCTTATATAAAGTGCAAGTCAATTATGGTGAGCTTGAAGAAGAACAATTGGTGCTTAAAACCCAAATCAATTATCGAGATTTGCTGGCCAGCAATGCCAATGAAGATATCATTAGCGATAAGGATGAACCTGAATTGATGCAAGGGCCTATCAATCCGATTGCTGACGCCACGGAGCCAAGTTTAGAACCTACTTCATAAGCCTATTTTTATAGACGTATTACAAACCTTCCAAACGCTGCCTACAAAAAACGCTAATACTTAAAGACGATTATCTTTAAGCATTGGCGCTTTTTTAATGAATACTGACTCTATCAACTTGTAGGAATCATAGGCTTACCAATAGTTTTCTACTGCGATATTGCCCTCGCCGCGGCGATTCATCACTAAGCCTAAGCTCTTTAACGTCTCTTTAGTATCTTCGACCATTTCTGGGTTACCGCATAGCATCACGTGCGTACTATCGACGTCTAAGTCAATGCCAGCGCGCGCTTGCAACGTGCCATCTAATAAGAGTTTTGGCAGACGTTCTGTCAAAGCCCCTTCGACAGCTTCACGAGTCACGATGGGTATAAAAATCAACTTGGCTGGATGATCAACCAAGGAGCCAAAGTCTTCTTGTAAGCTTTCAATCTTCTCGATATAAGCCAACTCTTCTGTCGAGCGCGCACTATAAGCAAGGATGATATGCTCGTAGTCTTCCCATGTTTTTAAGTCTTGCAGCATTGATAAAAATGGCGCTAAACCTGTACCTGTTGCTAGTAACCATAAATCTTTTGGCAGCGGTTTTTGATAACGGGCTAAGGTTAAAAAGCCAAACGGCATGGTATTGAGTAGTAGCTCATCGCCGACTTCTAGGTGTTGTAGCTGTGAGGTAAAGGCGCCATCAGGGATAACAATAGAGAAGAATTCTAATACCTCATCAAAGGGTGACGATACAATAGAATACGCGCGGAAAATATCTTCATTTAGCGCTTTATTTACTGTTTTGTCCAGTTCTTTATCATCAGTATCAGCTACTGCATTCAACTGCTTATAGTAGTTTAATTGACTGGGATTAACGCCCAAGCGTACAAACTGTCCCGCGGTAAATTTAAAACTAACAGGACGACTGACGGTAAAGCTAAAGAGATTGGGCGTCCACGTGGTTTTGCTGAGCACCGTTACTTTTTGAATATTGTCACTCATAATAATGATTCACCCTCGTTTTTTGTGATTTATTATTGATAATTGCTTATGGTTATAGATGGCTATGTTTTTGACTTTTTAAAGGCTTTAAAAAAAAGATGCGCCAAGCTTATTACAGAGCTGGCGCATCTTGGTTTTCTAACCGTCATTATCAATAAGCAGCGGTTATCAATATCGAAAACCTCTGCTCACATTTTATACTTACCAAATACGAGCCAAACTTGCCCATTCAATCATACTATTCGGCAATATACCAAAGAAGAGAATGATGGCGGTGACGGCGATAACCATGATACCGCCCGTACGCAAGCCCCACTGCTTTGAGACGTCAAATTCAGTAAATTGTTTTGGACGTTTAAATAGCGTGAGCATGACACGCAAGTAATAAAACAGACCAATAGCACTACCCAAGATAATCATGCCAGCCAAGAACCAGTTGGTACCTTGAACGGCGGCAAGAATCGCAAATAGCTTAGTGATAAAGCCTGCGGTCAATGGAATACCTGCCAATGACAACATCATAATGGTCATAACCGCGGTCAATACCGGACGACGCCAGAACAGCCCTTGATAATGGGTCAATTCATCCGCTTCACCCGCCAAGCGATACGGGCTCGACATCAAAGTAACAACACCAAAGGCACCGATAGAAGTAAAGGCATAAATCGCCATATACATGCTTGAGATACTATCAGCGGCTGAGCCAATGCTGACAATCACGATAAGCACATAACCCATATGGGCGATCGACGAGTAACCAAGCAGGCGCTTAAGGCTGGTCTGACGTACCGCTAATAAGTTACCCACTAGTATCGACAAGGTTGCCATAACCATGAGCAGCATCTGTACTGATGGCAGCGCCAATAGCGACGTATCAATTAAGAAGCGAACGGCAAGCGCCATCATCGCCACTTTGGTGACCGATGCCAAATAAGTAGCGACAGGTGCTGGTGCGCCTTCGTACACATCTGGCGTCCATATGTGAAATGGCGCGGCAGACAGTTTAAAAGCAATACCAAACATCATCATCGCCGTACCGACGATTAATAGTGGCGACTCAAAGAGATCGACCAACGTCATACTGATAGGCTTAAAAGCAAGCGAACCCACTTCTGCATAAATAAACGCCATCCCCATCAGCAGCGTTGCTGATGCCGTGGCTGAGAGCACCAAATACTTTAGCCCCGACTCAAGCGAGCGCTTACGCATATAGGTATAAGCCAGCATGCCGTATAACGGAATCGATAGCATCTCAAGGCTCATAAAGAATGAGGCTAAATGCTGGGCGCTGACCATGAGGAGCGCACCGACAGTCGATAGCAGCATGAGCAAATACAGCTCTTCTTTATGATCATCTAAATCGGCTAGATAGGCATAAGACAGCGTAAAACAAGCCAAAGCACAGATTAAGATAACCACCATATTAAACTGGGCAAAGTTATCAATCACAAACAACTGCTCAGCTGTTGGCACAAGCGTACCGCTATCGATGATGCCAGCCATTTGCCCAAGCAAGGCAAACAGCCCTATGTTTAAACCAACCACCGAAATGGTACCGATCACCATATGTGAGCGTTTAATGGTGATGGCAATCATCACTACCAATACAGTCAACACTACCGCAATGATTGGCGCATAAGGCATCAGCCCCATCAAATCATTCATCGTAAATTCATTCATGACTTAACGTGCCTCCATTGCATCAAGTAGCTGCGATGCGTCTACTTGTGTCACTTGACTGTACATATATGCGTTATTAATCCACTGCATGGCATGACTTGAAGTGTCAAGGAACGGCTGTGGATACAGACCGAGCCAGACCAAGCCTGCTGCTAACATAAGCAGCAACGACAGCTCGCGCTTACCCAAATCTTTTAATGGACGGGACGGCAAACCATGGGTTTCGGTTTCTCGTAACGCTACTTCTTTAATATTATTGCTACCGAACATGGCACGGTGAATTAAGATAAGCGAGTATAAACCTGCCAATACCAAGCTAAAGGTCGCAAATACCACAAACACTGGATAATCAGCAAAGGCGCCAAATAAAATCAAGAATTCGCCGATGAAGTTACCGGTACCCGGAATACCAAGTAAAGCGGCACAAAAGAACATCAGAATCGGTGCATAATAACGGAACTGACCCCACATACCGCCCATCAAAGTCAAATCGCGCGTATGCAAGCGCTCGTATAACTGCCCTGCCATAATAAACAGTGCCGCTGAGCTTAGACCGTGCGCCAGCATCTGAATCATCAAACCTTGCAAGCTAATTAAAGTACCCGCGTAAATGGCCAAGACCACAAAACCCATATGCGAGATACTGGTATAAGCCAGTAAGCGCTTCATATCAGTTTGCATAAAGGCCAGCCATGCCCCATAAAAGATACCTATGGTACCCAAGGTTATGGCAATCGGCGCAAAATCTTGTGACGCTGCTGGGAATAACGGTATGACAAAACGAATCAAACCATAAGCAGCAGTCTTAATCAAAACCCCTGCCAGATCCACCGAACCTGCGGTTGGCGCCTGCGCATGGGCGTCAGGTAGCCAGCCGTGAAAAGGGAAAATCGGCAATTTAACGGCAAAGCCAATAAAGAAGCACAGCATGATCGGATATTCCCAGCCACCAAGTGAGGTGCCGAGTAAGTCATTATAATTAAAGCTCACCACGCCTTTTTGCGCATAGCTGATAATGACCAATATCAAAATACCGACCAGCATGATAAGACCAGAGGCTTGGGTATAAATAAAGAACTTGGTTGCCGCGTATTCTTTGGTCTTGCCGCCAACCACATCATGACCCCAAATAGCGATCAAGAAGTAGATTGGAACCAGCATCATCTCCCAAAAGAAGAAGAATAAGAACAGGTCAATGGCTAAGAAAACACCAATCACGCCGCCCAAACTCCATAGCAAGTTTAGGTGAAAGAAACCAACGCGGCGCTGAATCTCATTCCACGAACAGGCAACCGCCGCAATACCTAGCAGACCTGTTAGGCCAACCATCAGCAGCGATAAGCCATCTAGCGCTAAATGAAAACTGATACCAAAGCTTGGTATCCATGGCACCATGAATTCTGCAACCCATGGCACGTTTGCCTGAGGCGCAATCACTTGCTTACTCATGCCGCTATAATCGCCGTATTGCCACAATACCAGTGACAAAGCAAAGGTCAACGTCATACCGATTAGAGCAATCCAGCGCGGTAGACGTTTATTAAAGCGTTCGACCAACCAACATAGCAACCCTGCGATAAAAGGAATTGCGATTAATGCTGGTAGCATCCACGTTTGTTGTAACTCTATCATCTTATACCACCGTCATCATTACCAGCACCAACAGCACAGCCACGCCTAAGCCAAAGCTTGCAGCGTAACCTCGAAGTGACCCTGTTTGCGTCGCAGACAATACCTTATTACCAGCAGAAGCCAGTTTCGGCAAAATAAGCCACGTTTTATCGATAGGGTCGGCTTTAAATAAGCGGCCGATGAACAAAAAGGGTTTTACAAAAACTATATCGTATAGCGCATCAAAGCCCATACCGTGATAGCACCAATGATATAACGCTGCGCCTATAGAGGTACGCTTAAAGCGAGTCAGCATGCGACCTTTATCGGCGACATATAACAGTGCTGCGAGAATTAAGCCTGCAAGCATAGCGCCCATGGCGATATATTCCGCCGTATGTTTGTCATGCGCTTGACCAGCCACTTCTAATAAATGCCCAACGCTTTCTGGTAACACGCCTTGTAGTGGCGGCGTAATCCACGCACCAACGGCAGTTGATAATACCAGTAGCACCGTCAATGGCAGCCAATATGACACACCAGATAGTTTATGCGCGTGGGTTTTTTCTTCACCAAAGAAGATAATCCAAATCATACGGAAGGTATAAAGCGCGGTTAAGAAGGCACCGAATACGCCCATATAGAATAGGACTTGATGACCGGTTGCGTAACTTTCCCACAAAATCGCTTCTTTAGAATAAAAACCAACGGTGACCCAAGGAATCGCTGCAAGCGCACCGCCACCGACGATATAGCACCAAAATACTAGCGGTATCTTTTTGCGTAAGCCGCCCATCTTAAAGATATTTTGTTCATGATGTACCGCAAGTATGACCGCACCTGATGATAAAAATAGCAAGGCTTTAAAGAAAGCATGCGTCATCAAGTGGAAAATAGCTCCTTGCCATGCACCGACGCCGAGTGCTAAGAACATATAGCCAATTTGGCTCATGGTCGAATAAGCAAGGATACGTTTAATATCAGTTTGTACCAGCGCACAAAATCCAGCAACGACGAGCGTCAATGCACCCACTGCCCCAACCCAGTACAACAATACGCCCGGTGTGAGGAGAAATAATGGATGTAGACGCGCAATCAGATAAACACCCGCAGTAACCATCGTCGCTGCGTGAATCAAAGCCGATACAGGCGTTGGACCTGCCATCGCATCAGCAAGCCACGTATGTAGTGGTAGCTGCGCTGATTTACCCATCGCACCACCAACGAGCATCATGGTGGTCAAAATCATCGTTGGGTTATTAATATCAAAGATTTCCGGCGCACGGGTAATAATTTCTTGAATATTAAGGGTGCCAAATTCGCGGAATAATAAAAACAAACCAAAGGCTAAGAACACATCACCAACGCGGGTGACGGTAAAGGCTTTAATCGCTGCCCGACCATTAGCGCGGTCTTGATAATAAAAACCAATCAGCAAGTAAGAACAGATACCGACGCCTTCCCAGCCAAGATAAAGTAAGAACAAGTTATCCGCCAATACCAGCAATAACATGCTGGCGACGAATAAGTTCATATAGCTAAAGAAGCGCGCAAAGCCTGTTTCGCCTTTCATATACCAGGCGGCAAACAGATGAATCAAAAAGCCGATACCGGTAATAACACCCGTCATCGTCAATGCCAAGCCATCAAAGCTTAAGCCAAAACTTGGCGCGAAATCCCCAACTTGAAACCACGTCCATAGCGGAATCTCGATGACTGTACCGGCAGGATTACTGGTCAAAAAGGTATAGCTAACTACCAGCGTGCATAGCGCTGATAGCAGCATGCTACCGACACCAACAATCGCTGCCACCTGCTCGCTTAAGTTGTCGCGCATAAAGGCTAAAATCAAAAAGCCAACGAGCGGGAATATAAAGGTTAATGGTAATAAACTCATGACATCATCCTTTCATCTCATTGGCGCTATCGACATCGAGATGCCCACGCTGATGGTAAAACCGCAATAATATTGCCAAACCAATGGCTGCCTCTGCTGCTGCTAGTGTCAAAATAAAGATAAACATTATCTGTCCATCTGGATCGACCCAGCGGCTACCGGCGACCACAAATGCCAAAGCCGTCGCATTCATCATGATTTCAAGGCTCATTAGCATAAATAAGAGATTACGCCGTACCATGACACCGCACAGACCGATTGCAAATAATATACCGGCCAAAATCAATCCATGGCTCATGGGTATCATACCCAGTACATTTTGCGCCTCAGTAGCAGGCTGCACAAAGCCTGCTACCTCGTGGGCAAACGGCACATTTACAACCTCCTGTGCCACGCTCGCTGCTAGTACCATCAGTCTGACTCCTTGCGCGTGACTTGTTGTATATCCGCTTGCTTACCGACATTCATACCGACATAGTCAAGCGGGTCAACCTCTTTATATTCGTATGGTTCAGCTCTGTTTAGCGCCTCAATATCAATCGGCATGCCATTATCATCATAATGTTTGATACTAGCGACATTTGGATTAGACGCTTGGCTTGCTTTGTTATTATGTCCTTTATCATAGCCTTGAGCGTCGTGACTGATAATCTCATCATCACTAGACTCTTTACCCAAATGATAAGCAGCCACCAAGGCAGCTAATAATAGCAATGCTGCCACTTCTACCAACATAACGTATTTGGTAAATAGCACCGTACCGACGGCTTTAGCTGAAATGGTCGTACCACCAATCATTGCCGTATCGGTATGATTAAGACCTATCAACGCATATAGCACAACCGCGATGATAATAGTTAACCCCGTCGGTACCGCCCAAGTGCCCGCATCAAGCCAGCTTTCTTCACGCTCATCATTACTCATGCCAAGGTTTAGCATCATAATGACGAATACAAACAGCACCATAATGGCACCGGCATAAACAACAATTTCAAGCGCACCAGCAAACGGCGCACCTAACACAAAGAAAATACCTGAGATGGCCAATAACGACACAATCATCGATAAAATAGCATGCACTGGATTGGCGAGGGTCACCACGCGCAAGCTGGCAAATATTGCCACCGCTGCCAGCGCATAAAACCCTGCCAATTCAGGACTGTTTAAGATATTCATCATGGTAGCAAGCTCCTTAGATCAATCGGTGCCGCTTCATTTTGCGCTGCGCCTTTTGGTTTATCTGCTACCGCCATACCCGTCACGCGATAATAGTTATAATCGGGATATTTACCCGGTCCAGAAATCAGCAAATGCTCTTTTTCATAAACCAAGTCTTGACGGACATATTCGCCCATCTCAAAATCAGGCGTCATCTGAATCGCCGTCGTCGGACAGGCTTCTTCACACAAACCGCAAAAGATACAACGTGAAAAGTTAATGCGGAAAAATTCTGGATACCAGCGACCATCTTCACGCTCGGCTTTTTGCAAAGAGATACAGGCAACCGGACAGGCTACGGCACATAAGTTACAAGCCACGCAGCGCTCATCACCATCAGGGTCACGCGTCAACACAATACGGCCACGAAAGCGTGGCGGTACTGGCACCGGCTCTTCTGGATAAAGAATGGTGTCGCGCGGCCTGATTGCATGACTATTGACCATCCACATACTGCGGACAATGGTAAACATACCAATGACGGTCTTTTTTATCGTAGTAAACATGGGATTATTATCCTTATCAGCTTTACCCTAGTTCATCAGTAATGGCTAGTAATGGCTACTAGTAATGACTATAACGTTGGGGAAAAAATCAAAATCACTGCGGCAGTCACCAAGAGATTAATCAAAGTTACCGGCAGGCAGATTTTCCAGCCAAAGTTCATCACCTGATCATAGCGCGGACGCATGAGTGAGCCTCGAGCCAAAATAAACATGGTCATAAAGAATAGCGTTTTAATCATGAACCAAAAAGCTGGTGGAATAAAAGGAATATCTAAATTAAACGGCGCAAGCCAACCGCCAAAAAACAAACAGGTCATCAAGGCAGAAATCAGCACGACGTTGACATATTCGCCGATAAAAAACATACCAAACTTCATGCCCGAATATTCGACATGATACCCTTCAGCAAGCTCTTGCTCGGCTTCTGGTTGGTCAAATGGATGTCTATGGGTGACAGCAACACCAGCGACAACAAAGGTTAAAAAGCCAAAGAATTGCGGAATGATATACCAGCCGTCAATTTGCGATTCAACAATTTCACGTAGGTTAAATGAGCCCGTTAGTGCAACCACACCCATCAATGATAAGCCTAAGAAAACTTCATAACTGATGGTTTGTGCTGCTGAACGTAAGCCGCCGAGTAGTGAGAACTTATTGGCAGACGCCCAACCACCGAACATCACCGCATAAACTGCGATACCTGCCATGGCAAAGAAAAACAAAATACCGATATCCCAATCAGCTACCCCAAGGGTTGGCGAGACAGGAATAATGGCAAAGGATGCCAACGCAGTAAACATGGCAACCGCTGGTGCCAAGGTAAACATAAACTTATCGGTAAAGTTTGGCGTCCAATCTTCTTTAAAGAAGATTTTGAGCATATCAGCAACCAGTTGCAATGAGCCAAACGGACCCACACGGTTCGGACCGTAACGGTCTTGCCAAAGCGCTAGCATGCGGCGCTCATAAACAATCATCAACGCCGCCACGATAACCACCACTAAAAAGATAACCAGCGCCTGCACGACCATAAAAAGTATCGACCAGGTATCAAAGGTCATCATACCAGCCAAAAAGCTTGGCACATCAGGGATAATACGGGTAACTTGCAAATTACACCTCCTGTGTGGTGGTCGGCGCGCTATTTACTGGCGTGGCGCGGTTATTGTTGTTGGCTGTGACAGCATTATCAGTTGCCATACTGCCCATCATCGTCACCGGCGCATCGACTTTGCGTACTGACGCTGGCATGGACGGATGGATAATACTCACCTGCCCAACCGGATAGCCGATACAGCCTTCTGCTAAGTAACCAACGAGCTCAACGGGTAAGGTAATTTGCTGTTTATCAATCTCAATCGCTAGGTAATCACCCGCTGCAAGACCCCATGCTTTGGCATCATCGATACCGACGCGCCACGTAGCGAGCGGCAATTGCTCAGCAACCACCGCGCTACGTGATGCCATCATCGAGCTGGCATACAGGTTATAAATTGGCACCAGTTTGGCTTGTCCTTGCTGCATATCTGTCGTTGTTGCTGAAGTAGCTTCTGGCGCGACATATTGGCGCGTAGCAAGGCGCTCTAAGCGATCAAATAAACGGACGCCCGGATCGCCATTTCTCAGGCTACCACCAACTTTATCTTGGTATTTATTCCACGCTTGCGGTGAGTTCCAACCGGCCGCACTGGCAAAAGGAATCATCGAGCTTGGCGTCTGCTTACCGCTATAACCTTCCATTGAGAAGGTTAAGCCGGTATCCAAATCTTTTGGTTGCATCGGCTCATGCACAGATACGGGCGCACGCATCGAGGTACGACCTGAGTAGCGACGCGGCTGACGGGCAATTTTTAGACCAGTCATGCGGTAATCAGCGTCAGGAGCGGCGTCTTTAATACCCGCAAGCTTAGGATGGGTAGCGATTAGAGCATTGATAACGTCATCAAGCAGCGTCCAATCGACATCACGATCTTCCAAGCTGCTATGAACTGCATGCAACCAGCGCCAGCCTTCTTTGATACTGCTCATTGGATGATAGTATTCGTTATCATAAACTTGGAAGAAGCGCTGTGCACGACCTTCAGCAGAGATAAGCGTACCATCTGCTTCTGCGAAGCTTGCGGCTGGCAAGACGATATCGACGTCTTTATGCCAATCAAGCAATTGATGGTCAAGGGCAATAACGGTTTTATCCGCCAATAGCTGGGTTAACTTATGCGCATCAATGGCATCGGTTAATTGGTTTTCGGCCACGATGACCACATCAAAATCGGTCGCTAATAACTCTTCAACCGATTGACCACCAAGCATACAAACGCCAATACTATTGGCATCGGGAACCGCCAAATAAATACCCGCTTGCGCGTGATAGTTTTTATTAACCTCTTTGAGCTCAAGCTTGGTTGCAGGCTCGCGCTCGACATCGTCTTGCGCTTCGGTATCAACGCCAGTCTCTGGTTTATTTGGTTTAGCAGATAAGTCTTTGTCTTCGCTTTGCTGCGCCGTTGCTGCTTGTGCTTCAGCAGCTTCGACCTTAGCGTTATGCGCTTCGACCTGCTGCTGCTCAGCGGCTTTAATCGCCGCACGCTTTTGGGTCAGCGCTTGGGTGATTTGCGCCGCTGCTTCTATCAAAGCAATCGATGATAAACTAGTTCCCGAGACCACCAAAGGTTTACCAGCTTGGATTAAATCATACGCGATTTGCTGGGCTAGCGCTTGCATTGGGTCAGACGCTTCATCAGCATCTTGTTGAACACGTTGCGCGTCTGCTATTTGCGCTAAATCATCTGCAAGATTAGCAATCGCATCGGCGACTTTAAAACCAAGCTTGGTAATATCTTCTGGTGTCGCAACGACGCTGACTTTACTGATATCTTCTAGTTTGGTTTGGATAACATCGATGATATAGACCGGACTTTGCACGCCTTGTCCAATACGTTTAACGGGCTCAGCCAGCCAAGATTGGGTTTTGGTCGCTGCTGCCATTTTGATGGCTTCGTTTTTCGCCGCTTGACGAATCGATAGCGCCACACGCGATGAGGTTTGGGTAATATCTTCACCCAATACCAATACCGCGTCATGGCTTTCGATATCAGCCATACCGGGGTTATAAATACCTTCAGTGCTTAATACTTCAATACATTTATTGACCAGTGCTTGCTGCTGATGGTTTAGGCCGGTTGAAAAGCTATCAAAGCCAACCATGTTTTTTAGCGCAAAGTTAGTCTCAAGACTGGCACGTGGTGAGCCAATACCGATAACTTTTTTGTCTTTGATACGTTTGATGGTTTCATCAAGCGCATAATCGATATTGATTTTGACATGCTTGTCATTGATACGCTCAAGCGCCTGTGTTGGGCGATCTTCGCGATTGACATAACCGTAACCGAAGCGACCACGGTCACATAAGAAGTAACGGTTTACTTCACCGTTATAACGGTTTTCGATACGGCGCAATTCGCCATAACGCTCGCCCGCTGAGATGTTACAGCCCGCTGAGCAGCCATGACAAATGCTTGGCGCGTATTGCATGTCCCACTTACGGTTATAGCGCTCAGAGTGGGTTTTATCGGTAAATACACCGGTTGGACAGACTTCGGTTAGGTTGCCTGAAAACTCGCTTTCGAACTGACCGTCTTTATCACGGCCAAAATACACGCGTTCATTTGAGCCATAGACGCCCAAATCTTCGCCGCCCGCGTAGTCTTTATAAAAACGTACGCAGCGATAACAAGCAATACAGCGGTTCATTTCATGCGCAATAAACGGTCCAAGCTCTTGATTGTGATGAGTACGCTTGGTAAAGCGATAGCGACGACGGCTATGACCTGACATATAGGTCATGTCCTGCAAATGACAATGTCCGCCCTCTTCACAAGTTGGACAGTCGTGCGGATGGTTGACCATCAACAGCTCAACCATCGACTTACGAAAGGCTTTGGCTTCATCGTCGGTGACCGAGATGTACATATCATCGCTAGGGGCGACCATACAGGACATCACCAAGCGCCCGCGACCCGCTTCCATATCTTCTTTATTTTGATATTGCTTAACCGCGCACTGACGACAAGCACCTGCTGAGCCAAGGGCTGGGTGATAACAAAAATACGGCACATCAATGCCAAGTGACAAACAGGCTTGGAGCAAGTTGTCGCTGCTATCTACTTCGACAGTGGTTCCATCAATATGTATGACTGCCATGCCGCTCTCCTTATTTCACTTCTGGCTGTTGATGAGCTGCAGCCTCAATGACATCTTCGCCAACCGCCTGCGCAATTTTTTGATCAAACTCAGGACGGAAATATTTAATTGCACTCATCAGTGGCTCCATCGCACCCGGCGCATGGGCGCAGAAGGTTTTACCGATCCACAAGTCACGGGTTAAGCCTTCTAACTTCTCAACGTCACCGATTTGACCTTGACCGTCGTTAATAGCGGTGAGCAATTTAACGCCCCACGGTAGACCATCACGGCATGGCGTACACCAACCGCACGATTCACGCTGGAAGAAAATCTCAAGGTTGCGTAGTAATGGCACCATGTCTTGTTCTTCATCGACGACCATGATTAGCCCAGTACCCATACGGCTACCAGCTTTTTGAATGGTGTCAAAATCGACAACGGTATCTAAATGATCAGCGGTTAAAAAGTCGGTTGATGCGCCGCCCGGCAGCCATGCTTTAAGCTTTTTACCTTCTTGCATACCGCCAGCAAAATCTTCGATAATTTCGCGCGCCGTATAGCCGAAGGGTAGTTCCCATAGACCAGGATCATTGACCAAACCTGAACAACCAAATAGCTTGGTGCCTGGGGTTTCGACCACGCCTTTGGCTTTTGGTAAGTCTTGATACCATTTACTGCCGTGCAAAATAATCGCTGAAACGTTATGCAAAGTTTCAACATTATTAACGACGGTCGGACGTCCCCATGCACCTGCCACTTGTGGAAACGGCGGCTTAGTACGTGGATTGGCACGGCGACCTTCTAGGCAGTTAATCAAAGCGGTTTCTTCGCCGCAAATATAACGACCAGCGCCGGTATGAACGTGCAAATCAAAGCTAAAGTCTGAGCCTAAGATATTATCGCCAACCAAGTTATTGGCACGCAATTCTTCAAGCGCCGCCGTTAGACGCTCTGCTGCTAAGATATATTCACCGCGAATAAAGATATAACCGGCCGTTGCCCCAATCGCGTAGGCAGAAATCAACATACCTTCGATAAGTTGTAGCGGTAGACGCTCCATTAAGAGACGATCTTTAAAAGTACCCGGTTCCATCTCATCGGCATTACATACGAGATAACGTGGACCGCCATCGGGTGGCGCCATCAGCGACCATTTGATACCAGCTGGGAAACCTGCACCGCCGCGACCTTTGACCACTGCTTCTTTAATGGTATTTAGAGTATCGGCTGGTGATTGGTTTAAAGCCATTTTTAAGGCTTCAAAACCGCGTAGCGATTCATAAGTGGCTAAGTCCAATACCGCATCGTGATGGGCAAGGCGCCATGTTAGCGGTTTGGTTTCACTGGTAGCGGTTGCTTTGTCGCCATAAACAGGAATGCGCTGGTCATTTAATTGGCTTGGCGCTTTGCCTTGACCGCGACGAGCAATCTGCTCTGAAATGGTTAAACTCATGCGTATAGCTCCAACAACTGGGCGACTTCAGTGGGCTGCACAGGACCATAGGTGTCTTCATTGATTAACACAGAAGGACCTTTGTCACAGTTGCCCAAACAGCAAATCGGCAATAGCGTAAAGCGGTTGTCAGCGGTGGTTTGACCATAGTCGATGCCCAGCTGCGCTTTTAATTCAGCCGCCAGCGCTTCGTAGCCCGTTAAATAACAAGCGACCGAATCGCAAATAAGGATGACATTGCGACCGACCGGCTGACGATAGATACGGTTAAAGAAAGTTGCCACCCCATCCATGTCGGTCACAGGGATATTTAAAATATTAGCGATGGCATTAACTTGCGCATCATCGACCCAGCCGTTACGCTTTTGTACGATTTTTAGGGCATCTAAAGACGCTGCTCGCGGATGGGGATAATGATGCATAAACTCATGGATAGCCGCAATCTCTTCTGCGGTTAAGATACTTGCCACATCTACTTTTGGCATTTTATCGGAAACAATTCTCATAATCTTCTTCTTTCCTCACTCAGCCCACTGTGTATATAGCGCTTGGCGCAGCAACAGCGTTTTGGTGTGCCAGTCTGGCGATAACATATTAATAAAACGAGTCTTACTTTTAATATTTAACATCTAGCACTTAACGGTCACAATCGGCCATGACGATATCAATCGAGGCCAAATACATAATGGCATCAGAGACCAACGAGCCATTAATCACCGATGGCATTTGCTGCAGATGCGCAAATGTCGGCGTACGGATACGAGTACGATAGCTCATCGTCGCTTTATCTGAGGTGATGTAATAACTGTTTAAGCCTTTGGTGGCTTCCACAATCGTGGTGCACTCACCCGCTGGCATCACAGGACCCCAAGAAACCGAGATAAAGTGGTTAATCAAAGTCTCGATATCGTTTAAGGTACGGTCTTTCGGCGGTGGTACGGCCAATGGATGATCTGCCTTATAAGGACCTTGCGGCATATTATCCATACATTGACGGATGATACGTAGCGACTGGCGCATCTCCTCGATTTTTACCATACAGCGATCATAAGCATCGCCGTTATAACCGACTGGAATCTCAAAGTCGTAATTCTCATAGCCCATATACGGACGCGCTTTACGCAAATCAAAATCTAAACCTGTGGCACGTAAACCTGCGCCAGTCACGCCCCAAGCCAATGCTTGCTTGGTATTGTACTGGGCAACGCCTTGGGTACGACCTTTTAACACACTATTTTGCAATGCTGCTTTTACGTATTCATCTAAACGTTTTGGCATCCAATCTAGGAACTCACGAACCAAACGCTGCCAACCGCGCGGTAAGTCGTGTGCCGTACCGCCGATACGGAACCAAGCAGGATGCATACGGTAGCCAGTCACCGCCTCGATGACGTCATAAGCTTTTTGGCGATCGGTAAACATATAGAATACCGGCGTCATACCACCGGCATCTTGAATAAAGGTACCGACGAATAGCAAGTTATTGGTAATACGGAAAAACTCACTCATCATCACACGGATGGTTTCAGCGCGCGGCGGCACCGTAATCCCAGCAAGCTTTTCAACCGACATAATATACGGTAGCTCATTCATCACACCGCCGAGGTAATCAATACGGTCGGTATAAGGAATATAAGAATGCCAAGTTTGACGCTCAGCCATTTTTTCGGCGCCGCGATGGTGATAACCAATATCAGGAATACAGTCGACGACTTCTTCACCGTCAAGCTGTAGTACTAAACGGAATGCACCATGCGCTGATGGATGGTTAGGACCAATGTTCAAGAACATAAAGTCTTCATCACGACCCGAGCGTTTCATGCCCCATTCTTCTGGAACAAAACGCAGGTTTTCTTGCTCATATTGTTGCTTGGCGTTATTTAAAAAATACGGGGTAAATTCTGTCGCGCGCGCATGATATTCTTTACGCAGTGGATGACCTTCCCAATATTTAGGTAATAAGATACGCGTTAAATGTGGATGGCCACTGAAGACAATGCCGAACATGTCCCAGACTTCGCGCTCATACCAGTTGGCATTTGGCCAAATTTTGGTCGCGCTTGGTACGTTGAGATCTTCCTCGCTTAGGGCGACTTTGATACGCACATCGCTATTACGCTCAAGCGACATCAAGTGGTAAAACACCGTAAAATCACTGTCTGGCAAACCTTGACGATGTTGACGCAAGCGCTCATCTATCGCGGATAAGTCAAAGAGCATAACGTAAGGTTTTGGCAATTTACGCAGGTATAATAAGACGTCTAATAAGTCGGCACGCGCCACCCACACCGTTGGAATCTCATCCACCGTGTGCTGCACAACAAACTTACCAGCATATTTTTCTTCCAGCTCTTTGATAACTGCTGGTACAGGTTTGATCTTATCCCTGTTGTTAGGATCCATGTTATTAGGATCGATGTTTTCAACTACCGTGACCATGAATGATGTCTTCCTTCATTAATCATAACCCAGCTATGTCAATCATAACCGAGCTGTGATAAGCGTACGCGCACTTCTAAGAATTATGAACAATTGAGCTAATAAACTAGATACTGTCTGGGCTACGCAAGTTTTTCACCGCGATACGGTCCGCTTGCTTACGGTCACGCTCAGGCGTCATTTGCGGCTGATAAATGCCCTGCTCATTAACATGAATACCTAGCGGACGGCGTTCTTTAGTAATCGATTCTTGCAGCAGCATCAAACCTTGAATCAAAGCTTCTGGACGCGGCGGACAACCCGGCACATAAACATCGACAGGAATGATTTTATCGACGCCTTGCACCACTGAGTAGATATCATACATACCGCCCGAGTTGGCACACGCGCCCATCGATATGACCCATTTTGGCTCAAGCATTTGCTCATAAAGGCGCTGAATAACCGGTGCCATTTTCACAAAGCAAGTACCAGCAACAATCATTACGTCTGCCTGACGGGGCGAGGCGCGAATGACTTCGGCACCAAAACGTGACAAATCGTGTACGGCGGTTAAGGTGGTGGCATATTCGACATAACAGCAAGAGGTACCAAAGTTAAATGGCCATAGTGAGTGCTTGCGCCCCCAGTTTGCTGTTGAATGGACAAGGTCTTCAAGACGACCCATAAAGACGTTTTTATTGACTTCTTCTTCGATAGGGTCATTGACCGTTTGACTGGTCTGTGCAGGATAGATATCTGCATCAGGGTTGGCTTTTGTTAATGTGTATTTCATAACATACAACCTTTATTTTAAGCGCTGCGTGACAAGTATTTATCATCACTAGCGCCATAACTTCTATTATTAAATAAATGACCATTTAGGTGTAAACAAGACTGCTATAAGCAATGAACTTAAAGCTAGTCTTGTTGTGCAGCAGTGGCAAAATCCACTGACGTCACATTACCCGTGGTATTAATATGATCGATATTTTGTAAATGGCGACGATTGGTCTCGATATTGTTTGAGACATTAATTTGCCCTGAAGACTGCGCCGGTATCTTGCCTGTTGGGTCAACCATCAGCTCATCAACGCCATCAAACTTGGTGATGTCGGCCAAATTAAAACCGGCTGGCGCCGCATATAGACGCGCTTGTTTACGGCGTTTATCCGCTGGTGCCCAGTTCATCGCGCCCAGACTCAGCTCATATATCAGACCGATGATTAAGATTGTGATAAAGATGGCGGCGGCAGCAAACCCTAACCAGCCGGCTTCGCGCACTGAAACGGCATACGCATAAAGATAAAGCGCTTCTAAATCGAAAATCACAAAGAAAATCGCCACCAAATAGAATTTTGCAGACAAACGAATGCGGGCATTGCCAGCTCCGACAACACCCGCTTCAAATATCTCTTCTTTTTGTGTGCCCTGAGAGCGACCGCCAAGCAAGCGCGGAACGACCAGCATAAAGACAACTAGCCCAATGGCGGCTAAAATAAAAGCAATTGCTGACCAATTAAAAGCAGACATGATAATACGTGCTCCTCACCCAATCGAGTGTCAAGCGCACCGCGAATACTCACAAATGATGGTGGTAATGGCGATAAGCATAACGCAGACGAAAACACAAAGTAGCTGTCATTGACTCATTTTTGAGCAAATATATTTAAACAACTCAAGGACTGTGATAAACCCATGACTATTATAGCTACTGTGCTGGTAATAACCAATTATCAAGCTTATTGACGACGATGTCAGACATGACCAACTATAGATATTCCGGCATGCACGCGGATAAAAGGCTGGTCGCCCAACGCATCTTTTAACAACGTAAGATCAACGTATTAAATCAATATCGTATTTATTGGCGTACTTAATTGATTTAATAGCTCATACACGTGGTCAACAATGACGTGACAACTGGCATAAATTATTTACGTACTATACGCATATCGGCAATCAAAAGCTAGTTTTTAACTGCATTGAATGGTCATTTTATCTGCAAAAAAAATATGTTTTTTTTACCATAAACTATGTTATAGACGTTACCTTATATTACGTGCGAATCTGAATTTTTATGTGGACGCTGCTATATATAGTGTAAGCTGCGCAAAGCAAACACTTTTTTAACTCAAAACCCGCTACCAACTCCTCGCCCAAAGACAGGATTTTTGCTTTATAATAGCCCACCTCATTTTGACGCTTTGGCGTTATTTGAACACACATTTTGTTACCCTTTATTATTGGGTGTACTTTACCGAAAATATCGTCTTTATTAAAAATACCATCCTTATTGACGTTATGATTTTTATTATTATCATCTTAATAAAATCAGCGTTTGATTAAAATCATCGTTGTATCCCAAGCATCGCAGCCTTTTATCATATTTTGCTTAACAACGACTTTCGTCAACGATGCTACTATCCGTTATTCGTTTTATCTTCTTTTTTGCTTTTGTCTTACAGGTCATCTTATGAGTCAACTTAATCCCAAACAACAAGAAGCCATGCTTTATGTCTCAGGACCTTTATTGGTATTGGCTGGGGCTGGCTCCGGTAAAACCTCGGTGATTACCCGTAAAATCGCTTATCTCATCGAAGAATGCAACATGCCAGCCGAGCGTATCACCGCGGTGACCTTTACCAACAAAGCGGCGCGTGAGATGAAAGCGCGGGTCAGTAAATTGCTGCCAAGTGAAAAAACTCGCGGTCTGACGGTATCGACCTTTCACCAATTTGGCTTGCAGTTTTTGCGTTACGAGCTGATTCATACGCCATTGAAAGGCAACTTTTCCATCATGGACAGCGATGACAGCAAGCGACTCTTAATGGAGCTGATGATGCGTGACAATTTAAGCGGCGCCGAAAGCCGTGAGCTGGTTGGCAAAGCGATAAAAATGATTTCTGATTGGAAAAATGATTTGATTGAGCCGGATAAGGCGATGGAAACCTTAGACGACCCAGAAGATATGATTTTTGCGACGCTTTATGCCTTATACGAGCGTAACTTGCGGGCTTATAATGCCGTTGATTTTGATGATTTGATTGTACTGCCGACCAAAATCTTACGTGAAAACGCTGAGCTGCGCGATAAATGGCAAAACCGTATTCGTTATTTATTGGTCGATGAGTATCAAGATACCAATACCGCCCAGTATGAGATGATTAAATATCTGGTCGGACCACAAGGGCGCTTTACCGTCGTAGGTGATGACGACCAATCTATCTATGCCTGGCGCGGCGCCAAGCCTGAAAATATGGCGCTGCTCAAAGAAGATTTCCCGAAATTAAAAATCGTCATGCTTGAGCAAAATTACCGCTCGACCACGCGTATTTTGACCTCTGCTAACGCTGTTATTACCAATAACGAGCATTTATTTGAAAAGAAACTGTGGTCAGATAAAGGTCAAGGCGAAAAAATTCGCATTATTAACTGCCGTAGTGATGACGATGAGTCCGAGCGCGTGGCAAAAGAAATCGTCACCCATAAACTGCGCTTTGGCAATGAGTGGGAGCAGTACGCCGTTCTTTATCGCAGTAACTTTCAGGCGCGCATGCTTGAGGCGCAGCTGCGTCAGTTGCAAGTGCCGTATAAATTATCGGGCGGTCAATCGTTTTTTGCCCGTAGCGAAATTAAAGACATCATGGGTTATCTGCGCTTAATTTTAAACCCAGAAGATGACAGCGCGTTTTTAAGGATTATCAATACGCCTAAGCGCGGCATGGGACCCGCTACCCTTGAAAAGCTAGGTTTATTTGCCCAAGAGCATAGTATTTCGCTACTCGCTTCTTGTACTCACGCTGGTCTTGCTCACGTATTGCCGTCAAAAGCCTATGGTACGCTAAAAGAGTTTGGCGACTTTATCGAGCACTATACCCGCGAGCTCGATCAGCACCCCGACCCTGTGCCTATTGTGCGACAGATGATTGATGAAACTGGCTATATCGACTCTGTGCGTAGCGATGCTAAAACTCCGCAACAAGAAAAAAACCGTATCGATAATATTGATATGCTGTATACCAGTATTCAATCGCTGATCAATCGCGCTGAGGAAGATGAAGACCGCACCATTGATACCATTATTCGCAAGCTAGTTTTACTGGATATGCTCGAGCAGCAGCAAGAAGAAGAAAATACCAATAAAGTGAATCTCATGACCTTGCACGCGGCAAAAGGTTTGGAATTTGATTATGTTTATATCATGGGGCTTGAAGAAGAGCTGCTGCCGCACCGCAACTCTATCTTAAGCGAAACCGTTGAAGAAGAGCGGCGCTTAATGTATGTGGGTATTACCCGTGCTCGCCGTGAGCTGACATTAACGCTTGCCACCCAGCGCCGCGCTGGCGGACAAATGCGCGTCACCTCTGAATCACGGTTTTTAGATGAGCTCCCAGAAGATCATATCGACTGGCCAGCCAAAGCGAAAAAGAAAAAAGCCAGCAAAGACCCTGAAAAAGTTGCTGATGAATACTTGGCCAATATTCGCGCCTTACTGGGAAATCGTTAAGTTTAAAACTTAAAAACCTCATGCTTTGAGCGCTTAAAATAAGCGCTAAGCGTCATTTTTATATTTATACCTTTTAAAAAAACTTGGAACCTTTATGCCCACCTCGACGCCGAATCCTGAACGACCAACGACACGACAAGGCGACTACAATCCAGCAGAGTCTAGCGGCGAATATAAGCTGCTGTATTTGCAGGAGCTGGTTGCTGATAAAGCGTACGAGGCGATTACCGAGTTTTTAGAAAAGCAATCAGAATACGAGATTGCCAGCTTACTCGAGTCCTTTCCTAGTCAAAATCGCTTATTGATTTGGGCGCAAGTGCCAGAAGACATCAAAGGTGAAGTGCTTGCAGAGCTTGAGTTTGATACCCGCCAACCGCTGCTTGAAAACGTTTCTTCAAAAGAAATCTCGCTGTTTACCCAAGACCTTGATGCGCAGGACATCTCAGAGATTTTAGATACCGTCACCGAAAGTGTGCGTACCTCGGTGATGGCGACCTTGGATGAAGACATCCGTGTGCAGGTCAATAAGCTCGATACCTATGAAGACTGGGAAGTCGGCAGTTATATGGACCCTGAGCTTATCCAAGTCAGAGAGGATATCTCGCTTGCTGAAGTACAAAACTGGCTACGCGAAAATGCCGATTTACTCGATGAGGAAAGTAAAGAGCTGCTTGTCGTTGATCAAAGCCAGCAATTGCTTGGCCTGCTCAGTTTGGCGGATTTGATTAAACATGATCAAACGATGTTGGTGGCTGATTTGATTCATAATGCCATCACCGTTAATGATCGCCTAGACATTCAAGATGCCGCAGCGATTTTCCGTTCAGAAGACATCCGCTTCGCCCCTGTCACTAACAGCTATGGCGAGCTGGTCGGTCAGTTAAATGGCGAGGACATCATGGAGATTATCCAAGATGATGTCGATAGCACCATGAAAAACCTTGCCGGTGTTAGCCAAGATGAAGAGTTGTTTGCCCCAATTTTAACCAGCGCCAAAAGCCGTAGTGTTTGGCTCGGTATTAATTTATTTACCGCGCTATTGGCCGCTGCAGTCATTGGACAGTTTGAAGCGGTGCTAGCAAAGGTTGTGGCGCTGGCGATACTCATGCCTGTGGTTGCTAGTATGGGCGGCATTGCAGGCTCGCAGACCTTGACGGTAGTCATTCGCGGGATGGCAATGGGTCAAATTGGTGGCTCAAATCGCTTGTGGTTATTAAATAAAGAGCTGTGGGTTGGCGCGATAAACGGTATCATATGGGCGATAATCATGGCGATTATTGCCCAATTGTGGTTTCATGATATTAAAATCAGCGCCGTTATTGGTCTTGCCATCGCGATTAACATGACCGCCGCCAACGTGTCGGGTATTAGTATTCCGCTCATGCTCAAACGCATGAATATTGATCCTGCGCTATCTGCCTCGGTTATCCTAACCACCGTGACTGACATTGTCGGCTTTATGTCGTTTTTGGGCTTGGCAAGCGTGCTGATTCTTTAGTCGACCGCCCATGAAAAGTTGAAAAACAAAAGTTAAAAATCAGCAGCTATATCTATCTAAAAGCGAAAGAGGACTCCACCCGACATTAGGGTGGAGGTGAATTTCGCCTAGTGTTTATTACCCCACTCTCAACTTATTTTTCTAAGGTATTGGTTTACGTAGTTTTTAAAATTTCAGTTAAAACAATTAGAATTTTAAATTCTATAAAAATCAAAAGCCTACGATAAGTTGAGATTGGCGTATTTATTATATTTCTTAGATTAACACATGAAGT